>CAYPEC010000028.1:5292-8169 GCA_964409625.1 uncultured Bacteroidia bacterium
GATTTGAATCAAAGCCAAAAAGTGTTATCAGCAAATGCTTTTGAATTAGTATTGAAAGATTATTCTGTTCAAATGTTTTCTGCTGAAGCAAAAGAAGGGCAGAAGCTGGAAGAGTGCAAAGATTTATTGTTAGCCGAAATTGAAAAAGTAAAAAAAGGAGAATTTCCTGATTGGTTGCTTACTGCCATTATCAATGACATGAAATACCAAAAAATTAAATCTTACGAAAGCAATGGTGCTCGTGCTGATGCATTGGTAAATTCATTTATTCAAGGTTTGGATTGGAGTAGTTATGTGGGACAAATAGATAGATTTTCTAAAATCACAAAAGAAGATGTGATGGCTTTTGCAAAAGAGCATTACAATAATAATTATGTGGTGGTTTACAAAAGAACAGGCGAAGATAAAAATGTGAAGAAGGTTGAAAAGCCATCTATCACACCTGTTGAGGTGAATCGCGATTCCCAGTCTGACTTTGTGAAAATGATTACAGAAACAAAAGCTCCTGAAATTGAGCCAGTATTTTTGAACTTTGAAAATGACATTAAAAAATTAGAAACTAAAAATCACGTTCCTGTGCTTTACCTTGAAAACAAGGAAAATCAAACATTCGATATTTACTATGTATTGGATATGGGAACAAATAACAACAAAAAATTAAGTGTTGCTATTGATTACTTCAGTTATTTAGGAACTTCTAAATTGAGCCCAGAGCAAGTAAAGCAAGAGTTTTACAAATTGGGTTGTTCGTTTGGTGTTTCAAGTTCTGAAGACAGAATTTATGTGAGCTTGAGTGGCTTGTCAGAAAATTTCGAAAAAGGATTAACGCTTTTCGAAGATCTATTGGCAGATGCTCAACCCAACAAAACAGCATTGGATAATTTAGTTGGAGATATCTTAAAACAAAGGGCTGATGCGAAATTGAACAAAGGAACTATAATGCGCAGAATGGTTGCTTACACAAAATATGGTAAGTTAAATCCGAATACAAATATTCTTTCTGAAGCAGAATTGAAAGCATTAACTCCTGAAGAACTAATTGCAATCATTAAAGAATTGAGCGGTTATCAACACAACGTGTTGTATTACGGAACAATGCCTTTAGCTGATTTAGGAGCTACTTTAGAAAAGTATCACCGCACTCCAGAAACATTAAAACCACTTCCGGCTTCAGTTATGTTCGAAGAAAAATCAACTGATAAAAATGTTTATGTAGTTGATTACGATATGAAGCAAGCAGAAATTATGATGGTTTGTAAAAGCGACCCTTACAATAAGGATAACGAGCCAGTAGTAAGAATGTATAACGAATATTTTGGTGGAAGCATGGGTTCTATTGTATTCCAAGAGTTGCGCGAATCAAAGGCATTGGCTTACTCTACTTATGCATTTTATGGAATGCCAAATAGAAAAGAGAAGTCAAGTTATATTAGTGCTTATATTGGTTCTCAAGCTGATAAACTTCCAGAGGCAATGGCAGGAATGACAGAGCTATTGAATAACATGCCGAAATCTGATAATCTATTTAATTCTGCAAAAGAATCAATCGTTCAAAATATCCGCACCGAGAGGATTACAAAAGCAAGTATTTTATTTAGCTACTTAGGCGCACAACGTATGGGCTTGAATTACGATATCAGAAAAGACATTTTTGATAAAGTTCCAAAAATGTCTTTTGATGATATTAAAGCTTTCCAAGAGTCAAAGAGTAAGGGAAAGAACTTTAGCATTTGTGTAGTTGGAAATAAAAAATTGCTTGACTTTAAAACCCTTGAAAAATATGGAAAAGTTCAAACACTTTCGTTAACAGATGTGTTTGGATATTAATCTAAATAGTTATTAAGAAAAGAAGTCCCCTTGTGTTTTTTATGCAAGGGGATTTTATTTATACCTTTGTTTGGCTTCGGCACAACTATTGTTTCAACAAATTACAATCGAAAATAACATGAGTAAAATAGCTGTTTTTCCAGGTTCGTTTGATCCCATTACAAAAGGACACGAATCAATTATCAATCGAGCAATTCCATTGTTTGATAAAATAATAGTGGCTGTAGGAATTAATTCCGAAAAAAAATATTTTTATTCTCTCGAAAAAAGAATTCAATCTTTAGAAGTTGTTTTTAAAAATCAACCAAAGGTTGAAATAGCAAGTTACTCTGGGCTTACAGTTGATTTTTGTAAAAAAGTAAATGCAAAATATATTTTAAGAGGATTAAGAACATCTTCTGATTTTGAATTTGAAAGAGCCATAGCTCAAATGAATAAATCAATGATGAATGAAGTTGAAACAATTTTTATGCTTACCACCCCTGAGTTTTCTGCTATTTCATCGTCTATTGTTCGAGATATAATTCGTAATGGGGGAGATGCCACACAGTTTGTTCCCAATGGTGTTTCATTAAAACAGAGTTGAATGAAATGGTAAATAAATTCTTTTTGGAATATTGGAATATTGGAAAGTTGAGTAAAAAGATTTTTCCATTTTTCCATTTTTCCATTTTTCTATTTTTTCTTTTTTCATCTGTAATTGCTCAAACAATTGAAATTAAAGGAAAAGCTCCTGCTCATATTTCAAAAGAAATAAAAGCTATTGGCTTTAAAGATTTAATTACATACTCTGAAAAAATAGTAGCAGTTGATACTATTCGTAAAGATTCTACTTTTCATTTTTCTATTCAAACCAATCTTGCCACACAATGTATTTATATAAAGGTTGGTAGCTTGGAAGCTAAGATGTATGTGGAAGCAGGAAAGAGTTATGAGGTGTTTTTTCCTGAAAGAGATTCTCTTCGATTTCCGAATCCTAATGTGAAACAATCATCGGATTTAGTGATTTATAAATTAGATTCTCTTGATGTTAATTCTTTGATTATTGAT
>CAYPEC010000028.1:8269-11031 GCA_964409625.1 uncultured Bacteroidia bacterium
GGATTTAGTGATTTATAAATTAGATTCTCTTGATGTTAATTCTTTGATTATTGATTTCAATGAACGATTCAATTCTTTCTATGAAAAAAACTACCAAAAATTTGTAGTACAAAGAGCCAAAACAGTTTTGGATAGCTTTAAAGTAGCCACCCTCAAGCATTATGAAAAAAATCAGAATGTGTATTTTAAAGGATATTTGAATTACACTTTTGCCATGATTGAATACAACACATTTGGAGGACAAAAGTCTCTTGCAAAGAATTATATTTTGAATAAACCAATTCTGTATTCTAATTCTGAATACATGGAATTTTTCAATACTTTTTTTAAGCAATATGTTCGATACATAGGTGTATCAAAGGATGGAGAAGTGATGAAAAAACAAATTAATGAAACTGCAAATTGGCAAGGGGTGAATGAAGTTTTGAAACTGGATAAATTTTTAGGAAATGACACCTTGCGTGAACTTGTTGCGCTTAAAGGGATGAAAGAACTTTATTATTTAAATGAATACAGACAAGACAATGTGATTTCGATTATTGAGCAAATTCAAAAGAGCAGTAAAATAGCGGAACATCAGTTAATAGCAGAAAATATTTTAAATTCTTTTAAAGGATTGAAGATGGGTGTAAGAGCTCCTGAATTTGTGCTGTATGATAGAAACGGAAAATTGGTTTCACTGAAAGATTTTGAAGGCAAGTATGTGTATTTAGATTTTTGGGCTACTTGGTGTGGACCTTGTATTTCTGAAATGAAATTAATTCCTGAATTGAAAAAAAAATATGGCGATAGAATAGTTTTTGTAAGTATTTCTACAGATAAAGATGCCGAAACAATGAAAAAGTTTTTGAGTAAAAACAAACAATACGATTGGACTTTTTTGCATTATGCCAACAATCCCAATATCTCTAAAGAATATGGAGTTTACAGCATTCCGTATTATTTTTTAATAAATCCTCAGGGCAATTTTGAAAAGTATCCAGCTCCCATGCCTTCTGAAAATATAGAGCCGTATTTAAAGCAATTGATGAACAAAAAGTAACCGATTGGCTTATTCTTTTGGAGCCAGAACATTATCCAAAAGTTCTCTAACCGATACAAACGTATTTTTTAAAACCACATTTAAGTTTTCAATAGCAATCCATTTTACTTTGGTTATGCCTTCTTCCTTTTGTGGCTGAGGAATTTTTGTATCGGTAGTTTTCATCTCAAACCAATACGTTTTTTTCAAATGCTGCTTTCCGGATTGCGAGTAAATATGGTAGGTAGGAGTAAGTTCTCGAATAATTTCAAGTTTGTTAATCTTACATTCTTCTTCCACCTCACGCATCGAAGTATTTTTTATGTCTTCTCCTTTTTCTACTTTTCCTTTTGGCAAATCCCACTTATTGTTTCGGTAGATAAAAAGAATTTCGCCTTTGCTGTTTTTTACTAATCCACCAGCGGCTTCAATTACTTCAAATAGAGAAGAAAATACCTTCCAAACTTTTTCAATATCATCACAAACCAAAATTAATTTATGATGCTTTTTATCTTTCATCAACGAGTCAAAAGTTTTCTTTAAACTTTCTTTTGAATCATAATTCATGATGATAGTATCAGCTTTTGCTGTTGATTGATTTTTTTTCTCAATCAAGTAAACCGCTTTTTCGTTATGAAATACCTTGTACATGAATTAATTACTCTTGTTTGAAATTATTCTTTGCTTGTTCTACGGAATTGATTTAAGTTTGTTGCCATGATAATCAAAGAAGAATCTGCGTTAAAAATAGCTGAATTTTTGTTACAAATTAAGGCAATTAAATTACAGCCCGAAAATCCCTTTACATGGGCATCTGGATGGAAGAGCCCAATTTATTGCGATAATCGTAAAACACTTTCTTATCCTGCCATTCGAACTTTTATTCGTCAGCAGTTTGTAGAAGCGATTAATAAAAACTATGCAAAACCTGATGTAATAGCAGGAGTAGCAACTGGTGGAATAGCTCAGGGGGCTTTAGTAGCGCACGAAATGGGTTTGCCATTTGTGTATGTTCGTTCCGAAGCAAAGGCACATGGGCTAACCAATCAGGTGGAAGGAGTTATTGAAAAAGGACAATCGGTGGTGGTAATTGAAGATTTAATTTCAACTGGAGGAAGTAGTTTGAAAGCTGTGGAAGCATTGCGCAATATGGGCTGTGAAGTAAAAGGGTTGGTTTCAATATTTACTTATGATTTTAAAGTTGCAGAACAGAATTTCAAAAATGCGAATTGTAATTTTACAGCATTGTGCAACTATGAAGCACTTATTAAGCAGGCATTGAAATCTGAATATATTTCAGAAAAGGATGTGAAATCGCTTCGTGCATGGAGAGAAAATCCTGAAACTTGGGGCAAATAATTTCTCCAAAAATTAATAACCAACAAACAATTTGTATGACAAAAATAGAAAGCGATAAAGTTGAAATAAATCAATCATCTGAAAAAATATTTACCTTTCTTTCTGATTTTAATAATTTTCAGAAGCTAATGCCTGAACAGGTTACAAACTGGAGTTCAACAGTAGATGAATGTACCTTTACCATTAATGGAATGGCAACTATTGGAATGAAAATAATTGAGAAAACTCCACACTCATTAATTAAAATTACCTCTAACGGAAAAGTACCTTTTAATTTTTTTCTTTACGCACATATAAACTCCAGTGGAGATAATACATGTATTGGGCAGCTTGTGTTTGAAGCTGACTTAAACCCAATGCTAAAAATGATGGTAGAAAAGCC
>CAYPEC010000029.1:0-8945 GCA_964409625.1 uncultured Bacteroidia bacterium
ATTAAAAAAATGGATAAATAAGGAATCAGAAAACAAAGAAGATCTTGGCATTGTTTCATTAAGAAAAGATGAAGTACCAGGAACACATTCCATCAAGTATTCGAATGAAATTGACGAAATCGAAATTATTCACAAAGCTCATAGCCGAAAAGGTTTTGCAGCTGGAGCAGTAATTGCAGCAGAGTTTATCAAAGGCAAAAAAGGAATTTTCGGAATGAAAGATATTCTGACTTTAAAATAAAAAACAAAACACATTATGTTTATAGAACCTCTTTTAATAATTTGCTCAATAATAGCTCTGGTAGGACTTTCAAAGCTATTTCAAAAAGCAGGAGAAAAAGGTTGGAAAGCATTTGTTCCTGTTTACAACATACTTACTTGGCTGAAAATTATTCAAAAACCATGGTGGTGGATTTTTCTTGTCATCATTCCAAGTGTAGGTTTTGTGATGCTGATGATTATGTCAGTTCTTATTGTTAAACTTTTCGGAAAAAAGAAATTTGTTGAGCATGTATTTGCAGTTCTTTTTCCTTTTATCTATTTCAATGTTATTGGATTTAGTTCAAAAGAAAAATTTATTGGACCAACTCCCGACAAACCAAATATGTTCAGAGAGTGGGGCGAAGCACTTGTGTTTGCAACTGTTGTAGTAACTGTGCTTCGTTCATTCATTTTAGAAGCATTTACTATTCCAACTTCATCACTCGAAAAATCTTTAATGGTTGGAGATTATTTATTTGTAAGCAAAGCTACCTATGGACCAAAAATTCCGATGACTCCACTCGCCTTTCCATTTGCCCATCACACAATGCTTTTAACTGATAATGTAAAAGCGTATGTTGATTGGATAAAATTTCCATATATGCGTTTGCCTGGTTTTAAAAAAGTTGAAAATAATGATATAGTTGTTTTCACTTATCCCGATGGAGATACTGTTGCACTTGGCAGTGGACAAGAAGACCAGGGCTTTAGCTATTATCAACTTTGCAGAGAATTTGGCTGGAAAACTGTAAATACTCCTGAAGCCATAAATCAATATACAGGAAGACCTTTTGGAAAAGTTGCTGCAAGGCCTGTAGATAAACGTGAAAATTATATCAAACGATGTGTTGCAATCCCTGGAGATACATTGTTTATTTCGCACAAAAAACTATTCATCAATAACAAGCCAAGTTATGTTCCACCAAACATGCAATACAGAAGAATTGCAACAACTGATGGATTAGACATAGCCCAGAACAATCGAATAAAAGAAAAATTAGATATCACGGATGATGTTTATCCTATTTCTCCAAACCAATACCTAGTTAATCTAACAGATAAATCAGAAGCAGAACTAAAAAATGTAGCTGGAGTTGTTTCTATTGACAAATACGTTGAAGATAGTGGTAGCTACGCATCTTCCATTTTTCCACACAACCCTAAATATGCTTGGAACAACGACAACTTTGGTCCACTTGTGATTCCTAAAAAAGGGGTTACCGTTAAATTAGATAGCAACAACATTGTTCTGTATGATAGAATTATTCAAGCATACGAACTAAATAATTTAGAAATCAAAAACGGAAAAATATTCATCAATGGAAAAGAAACAAATGAATATACTTTTAAAATGGATTACTACTGGATGATGGGAGATAATCGCGATAACTCTGCAGACTCACGCTCTTGGGGCTTTGTACCTGAAGACCATATTGTAGGAACTCCAGTTTTCATTTGGTTATCTATGAAAAAAGATATGCCATTAAACAAAAGATTCAGAACCGAAAGGATGATGACTTTTGTAACAAAAGATGGACTTTCTAAATCCTATTTAATTCCATTTATCATTCTTGCTCTTGGCTGGTGGGGATTTGGCAAATACAGAGAAAAGAAAAAGGCAAAAAGCAAATAGTTCATTTGGAAAAAGCCAAGCAACATCCAATTGTAAAAGGTGAAAATATTGATAAGCAAACTCGATGCGCTCATTATAATTCAACGCTAGATATTATAGCGATAAAATTCAAATGTTGCGACACATACTACTCTTGCTATTATTGTCATCAAGAAGAAAGTAACCACAATGCTTCTATATGGAGCAAAAGCGAATTTGATTCAAAAGCAATTTTATGCGAAAATTGCAAAACAGAATTAACAATCACTGAATATTTTAATTCTAACAATTGCTGTCCAAAATGCAAAGCGGCTTTCAACCCAAAATGCGCTAACCATTACCACTTCTATTTTGAAGTTTAGTTCTTATTCCATTATCATTTGTAAATTTGCTTAGATGAAAAAAAAATCTGCTTTACGTGAATGGATTAATGCTGTAGTAATTGCCTTGATTGTAGTTTTAACCATTCGCACATTTTTTTTCGAAATTTTTAGCATACCCACAGGTTCAATGGAAAAAACGTTGCAAACTGGAGATTTTATTTTCGTTTCAAAAACAAGTTATGGTTCCAGAATCCCTATTACATTGTTGTCATTCCCTTTTTTGCACAAGTATTTTCCGCTAACAGAAATAAAATCATTTTTATCTTTAATAGAATTACCCTATTGGAGGTTGCCAACTACATCAGAAATAAAAAGAAATGATGTTGTTGTTTTTAATTATCCGCTCGATGAAGAATTTCCCGTTGACCATCGAACTTATTTTATTAAGCGTTGCATTGCATTACCTGGAGATACATTTGAAATAAATAATGGAGAAATTTTCATTAACAATGAATCTGTAAAAACTCCTGACAATGCTCAATACAACTATCATGTTAAGATTGAGTCGAAAACACTCGACTCCGCAAAGCTTGCAGAATTAGACATTACAGAGGGAGGCAGAATTTCATCAAAGGGAGATTTTGCGCTCACGCTTACCTCTCAAAAAGCCCAAGAAATAAAGGATTGGAAAGGGATAGGAAAAGTTAACAAAATAAAAGAAAAGAAAGATTTTTATACCGAATACATATTTCCTCACAATGCAAATTTCAAATGGAATATGGATAATTGGGGTCCTCTAAGAATTCCCAAAAAAGGAGACACCTTAAAATTAAGCACAAATAATATTTCACTTTATGAAAATATTATCTCTAATTATGAAGAGAACAAACTTGAAATTCGGAATGATTCGATTTTTATTAATGATACCTTCACTCTTAATTACATAACGAAAATGAACTATTATTTTACTTTGGGTGACAATCGCCACATGTCTGACGACTCAAGATTCTGGGGCTTTTTACCAGAAAACCACATTGTAGGAAAAGCAAAATATATTTTAGTTTCAGTTGACAAAAACAAATCATTTTTTAGCAAGTTTAGATGGAAAAGATGTTTCAAAAAGATACGATAGCTGTATTGCCCTGCACCTATTTAGGAACTATACAGTATTTTTCAAAATTAAAAAATGCAGAAAAATGTATCATTGAATTACATGAGCATTTTCCAAAACAAACATTTAGAAATAGGTGTGAAATATATGGTGCAAACGGGAAACTTCGATTAAGCATACCTCTTGCTAATAGAACAGAAAGAACAATTATTAAAGACATTAAAATAAACAATAATGATAATTGGCAAAAGCTTCATTGGCGTTCAATAGAATCAGCATACAGACGTTCTCCTTTCTTTGAATACTACGAATCAAATTTTATTTCTTTTTATGAAAACAAGTTTAATTTTTTGGTTGATTTCAATTTAAAAATTCAGGAAAAAGTTTTATCACTGTTAAAGTTTTCTCCCAACATAGAATTTACAACTGAATATTTTAAAAATTATACTGAATACAATGATTACAGAAATATTATATCTCCAAAAAAAGACATTAAAGTAGACAACGCATTTGAAATAAAACCTTACAATCAGTCATTTGAAGCCAAATTTGGATTTATTCCCAATCTTAGCATTATTGATTTATTATTCAATCAAGGTCCAAAAAGCTTGGATTATATGTAGGCAAAAAAACTATCTTTGAAATTCAATTAGCAAAACAAATTATGGATTTAGAGTTTAATAAAAACGAAGATAAAATGAGGTTACTCATTTCCCAGATGGAGCAAAAACTTCAAAAGGTTTATTTAGGTGGAGGAAAAAGCAAAATCGATAAACAACACGAACAAGGCAAACTAACAGCTCGTGAACGCGTAGATTACTTATTAGATAAAGATAGCAAAAGAATAGAAATTGGCGCATTTACTGGTGATGAAATGTATAAAGAACACGGTGGCTGTCCATCAGGGGGGGTTATAGTTGTGATTGGTTATGTAAAAGGTAAACAATGTATTGTTGTAGCGAATGACGCTACAGTAAAAGCTGGTGCTTGGTTTCCAATAACAGGAAAAAAGAATTTGAGAGCTCAGGAAATTTCAATTGAAAACAGATTACCTATTATTTATTTGGTTGATAGCGCAGGAGTTTATTTGCCTATGCAAGACGAAATTTTTCCAGATAAAGAAAACTTTGGAAGAATTTTTCGCAACAACGCATTAATGTCCTCAATGGGAATATTACAGATTGCTGCTGTAATGGGCAGCTGTGTAGCTGGCGGAGCTTACCTTCCAATTATGAGTGATGAAGCCATGATTGTAGATAAAACAGGAAGTATTTTTCTTGCAGGTTCCTATTTAGTAAAAGCTGCTATTGGAGAAAACATCGATAACGAAACACTTGGCGGAGCTACCACACACTGTGAAATATCAGGAGTTACTGATTACAAATGCAAAGACGATAAAGATTGCTTAGACAGAATCCGTAACATCATTGATAAAGTTGGTGATTATGACAAGGCTGGATTTAGCCGTGTTGAGCCAAAATCTCCAAAGAAAAACGAAAAAGAAATTATCGGAATTATTCCTGATGCTCGCGACAAGCAATTTGATATGCATGAAGTTATTGAGCGGTTGGTAGATGATTCTGAATTTGAAGAATACAAGGAAGATTATGGAAAATCCATTCTTTGCGGGTTAGCTCGCGTTGATGGTTGGGCAGTTGGTATTGTTGCTAATCAACGTAAAGTGGTTAAAAACAAAAAAGGTGAAATGCAGTTTGGCGGAGTAATTTATAGCGATAGTGCAGACAAAGCAGCGCGCTTTATTATGAACTGCAATCAGAAAAAAATCCCTTTGCTATTTCTTCAGGATGTAACAGGATTTATGGTTGGTTCAAAATCTGAACATGGAGGAATTATTAAAGATGGTGCTAAATTGGTTAATGCACAAAGCAATTCTGTAGTTCCAAAATTTACTGTAATCATTGGCAATTCATACGGAGCAGGAAATTACGCTATGTGTGGAAAAGCATACGACCCAAGATTAATTGTTGGTTGGCCTACAGCACAAATTGCAGTTATGGGAGGATCGCAAGCCGCAAAAGTATTGCAACAAATTGAAGTTTCTTCCTTAAAAGCCAAAGGAGAAGAAATTACAAAAGAGAAAGAAGAGGAAGTATTTAAAAAAATCAAAGACCGATACGATGCTCAAACATCACCCTATTATGCGGCATCGCGCTTGTGGATAGACGCAATTATAAATCCATTAGATACGCGCAAATGGATTAGCATGGGCATTGAAATGGCAAATCACTCGCCTATCACCAAACCGTTTAATATTGGTGTTCTTCAAACGTAAAAAAGGTAATAAATAAAATTTACTATCTTCGCTGTCCAAATCAATACATACAACAAAATGATGTATACTAAAAACCTAAAAGCTATTTTTATTTCAGTTTTTTCGATGCTGATGTTTGCTTCATGCAATAACAGTAGCAAAGAGCCTGAAAATAATCAAGAAAGTATAATAGATACTACTCCAGTTTCTGAAGAACCAAAAGAAGAGAGTTCATCTTATATACTTCCTTCTCCTTTGCAAATTGCAGCTATATTTAAAAAATCTGGTTTAGTTTATATTAGCGGTCTTACAAACCAACAAAAAGAAGCGAGTAAATATACTTCCGCTTATAGTAAAGCCATCAATATGGGCGTTTATACTTCTGACCTTGCCTATTCAGTACTCAACAAAAAAAATCAGGAAGCCATCAATTACATGAAACTAGCGAGACAATTAGGTTCTGAGCTTGGAATGGCAAGTGTTTTTGAAGCTAATAATTTGAGTGATCGTTTTGAAAAAAATATATCCAGAGAAGATTCATTGGCTCAAATTATTTCAGAATTACAAATGGAAACAGATATGTATCTTGAAGAAAATGAACAGGAACATGTATCGGTATTAGCTTTTGCAGGGGCTTGGGTAGAAAGTATGTACATCGGTTCAAAAGTTTTCGAACAAAACAAAACGAATATCAGTATAAAGAGTAAAATAGCAGAACAGATGACTATTCTTTCAAAAATTATTAGAGTTCTAGAAAGCAGAAAAGATAATGACTCTAATATTCCAACGCTTATTTCTGATTTAAAAAGCATAAATGAATTATATGAATTATTTCCTCAAGTAAAAAGAAATTTAGAATTAGAGGCGGCAGGAAAAGACACCAACATAGTACAATTAGAAGATGAAGAGTTCAAACAATTGTCGGATAAAATAGCTGAGTTAAGAACGAAAATCATCAACAATTAAAAACAGATTTTATGCAAAAATATTATAAAACATCCATCGCATTTTTATTTGTGTTGAGTATTGTAATTACCGCACAAGAAAAAGGAAAAGACGTTGTCAAAACTTGTTCTACAAAACAAATCATAAAAGCATGCAGGCCAAGCATGAAGCCATTTGTTTACGATAGTTATGCTATCTATGAAATTGAGTTTGGAAAAACCACACAAAGTATGGAAGAAGAGTTTACTGCATTTGCAGGACAGAAATACAGACTCTCTTTTTGCAATTCAGGATTTGCTGAAAATATTAAAATAGAAGTGTACGATAAAAACAAAAAAATTGCAACTCGAAAATTAGTTGCACAAACTTCTACAAGTGCTAATACTCCTTGGACATTTGAACCACCAAAATCAGGAACATATTACCTAGAGTACAAAATACCAGCTTCAATCGATGGCACCGAAAAAAATGGTTGTATGGTGATGCTAATTGGATACGAAGACAACTAAAAACACATAATAAATTTTACAAAAAAAACGCTTTAAAAATTTGGAGCGCTTTTTTTGTTTTTAAAACTATTTTTATTTCACCTCTACAAGCTCAACATCAAAAGTCAATGTAGCTTTTGCAGGTATAATAGGAGGATAACCCCTATCACCATAAGCAAGGTTCGAAGGGATGATCAAACGCATTTTATCGCCCACATTCATTAAGGCAATTCCTTCATCCCAACCTTTTATAACACGAGCAGTGCCCAAAGGAAATTCGATAGGATCTCCACGCTCTATAGATGAGTCGAACAAAGTCCCATCCTCTAAAAATCCTGAATAATGCACTTTCACTGTTTTTCCAGCTTCTGCTTTTACACCTGTCCCCTTGGAGACTACAATGTATTTCAAACCCGACTCAGTAGTCTTAACCTCTTTTCCATCTACATTAAAAGGTCTAACACCTTCTTTAACTTCCAATAATTTCACCTCAAAAATAAGTGTTGAGTTGGGTGGAATTTTACCTGTAGCTCTATCGCCATAACCTAAATTTGGAGGAATTGTTAAAATGGCCTTATCTCCTACATGAAGATAACTAATTCCTTCATCCCAACCTTTTATCACCTGCCCCATTCCTAGTTTAAACGAAAACGGGACTCCACGTTTTACGGAACTATCAAAAACAGTATCATTGGTTAATTTTCCGGTATAGTGAACAACAACGGTATCGCGCTTCAAGGGTTGAACACCTTTGCCTTTATGGGTTATTTTATATTGTAAGCCCGATGCGGTAGTAATCATTTTACTTGGTTTACATGAAATAAAAAATGCTGCTATGGAAAGAGCCAAAGCAGCATTTAGAAATTTATATTTATTCATTGATATTATTTTTTGACTGCTATCACATCTACAACTTCAACTGCAAATAAAAGTGGCGTAAATGGTGGAATTGTTCCCTGAGCTCCCATCTCGCCATAACCAATTGAAGAAGGAATTATAAGTTGTGCTTTACCTCCTTTGTTCATCATAACTAATCCTTCATCCCATCCTGGAATTACTTGCCCAACTCCAATCGCAAACTTAACTGGGACAGGACTTCTGTCAGAAGTATCAAATACTTTTTTATCTAAAAACATTCCAGTATATTTTACAACAATCGTATCTCCAGCCATTACTTTTGGGCCTTTACCTTTTGCTATCTCAATGTAATAAAGTCCATTTTCAGTAGGTTTTACTGTAATTTTATTATCAGCAACAAATTTTGCAATATCGCCAGCTTCCATTTCTTTTCTTTGCATCATTTCTTCTTGTTGCTTCTTTTGCATTTCTTGCTGCTCTTTCATTGCTTCTTCTTTTGATTTTATTTTTTCAAGTTTTACATCGAATGTTAGCATTGTTCCTTTTGTAACATAAGGAGGAAGTTCTTTTGCATTAAATGTTTTGTAATAAATAGAATCAGCTGAAATTTTAAAGCTTGCGCTATCTCCTTCGCCCATCATCATCAATCCATCTTCAAAACAACCTGCAAATGCTGGCTTTGAACAAGGAAATTGAAGCGTAATAACCCCTTGTCTTCCGGCTTGAATATTTGCTTTTTCAGAAGAAAATATAACAGAGTCTTTATCGTTTTTGTAAACCATATTAACAGTTACAATATCTCCTTCTTTTGGCTTTGCGCCATTTTCAGATTTATTATAAAACTTGTAGTATAGTCCAGATTCAGCTTTATCATAACCTTCATAAGGAGATGATTCGCAAGATGTAAATGCAATAGCAACTATTGAAGCCAATGCGATTGTAGAAATTGATTTAAACATTTTTGTTATTTTACTTTTAATATTTCCACCTCATAAACTACCGAAGTAAACGGTGGCACAATTCCATCGGTAGAGCCGTTTTGTCCAAAAGCCAGCCGCGAAGATATAATAATTTT
>CAYPEC010000029.1:9045-10987 GCA_964409625.1 uncultured Bacteroidia bacterium
ATTTTTGAATAAAGTATCCTTATTCATAATGCAACTGATACTATCTCCATCGGTAAGTTTTGAAAATATCTGACCGAAAACGCTTGAAGTATATTCCATAAAAACAACTCCAAAAGTATTGCTGTATTTCGAAGACCAAAATACAGAATCATTCATCTTTTTGTAGTTTATTTGCATTTCTACATAATCTCCTACCTTCGGATTTTTAGTTCCATCGCCTATTGAATGCAGTTTATAAAATACTCCATTATCGGCTTCTGAATATCCATTATACTTTTCATTTTTACATGAAAAAACAGAAGTGCATAGTAGTATAAAAAATATTTTTTTCATTGCTTGCGAAGTGCTAAAAGTTCAATATCATACACCACACTTGATTTAGCAGGAATTTTATCATCATCGCCAAGAAGGCCATGAGCAAGATGTGAGGGCGCAATCAAAATTACTTTTTCGCCTATATGCATATAGGTTATTCCTTCATGAACACCACTTTCTACATTATCTCTACCAATCAAAAATTCAAATGCTCCTGTTTTATCGGATGAATAGCATAGCGTACCATCAAGCAATGAAACTTTAAAATTTACTTTGGCAATCATTCCGTTTTCAGCTTTTTGCCCATTTGCTTTTTTATAAATCATATAGCGCAAACCTGTGCCAGAACTAATCATTTCCCATTTATGAAATTTAATGTACTGGTCAATTTCATCCGATTCTTCTTTTGAATAAAACTGATTTGCTTTAATTAATGGCTCTTTAAAATCAGCTGGTTTTAAATGAATTTTCTTTGGTTTCTTTTCTTGAGTGCAAGAAAAAAGAGCAGCAACAAATAATAGCAAACAAGAAAATTTCAGGATTTTCATTTTGAATTTAATTCTTTCTTATAGTCAACAATTATTTTCAAAAATCTTTTAATTGTATCATCCATACTAATGGTTGAACTTCCGCCAGCAGCATTGATATGCCCTCCTCCATCGAAGTATTTACGAGCAAACTGATTAACATCAAATTTTTCTTTAGAACGAAAAGATACTTTAATAATATTATCGCGTTCAACAAAAAAGGCAGCGAACTTTATCCCTCTAATCGAAAGTGCATAGTTTACAATTCCTTCGGTATCTCCTTTTTTGTGATTAAATTTTTCAAGTTCAGTGTTTTGTAGGGTAATGTAAGCAGCATTGTATTCGGGCAACACAACAAGTTTTTCGGAAAGGCAATAACCCAACAATTTAATTCTATCGGCAGTATAATCATCAAAAATATTAGCGTGAATTTGCCAATTAACAGCGCCTTTATCAATAAGTTCGGCTGCTACTTTATGTGTTTTAGCATTGCATGAAGCAAATTTAAAAGAACCTGTATCGGTTAGTATTCCTGTGTATAAGCAAGTGGAAATGTTTTTATCAATCATTTTTTTATCTCCTAAATCAGAAATAAAATCATAAATCAATTCGCAAGTAGAGCTTATATCCGTGCGGTGATAATTGTAGTTAGCATAGTTTTCAGGTGCTTGATGATGGTCAATTAAAATTTTTACTGCATTGGATTTTGTGATGTGTTCCGACATTTTTTCAATGCGCTTGAGCGAATTAAAATCAAGTGTAAAAATTACATCAGCTAATTGTATTGCCTTTATTCCCTTTTTTGTTTCTTTTTGAAAATCTACAACCTTATCATTACCCGGCAACCACCATAAAAAAGGTGGATAATCATTAGGAGTAATAACCGTAACGTGATGTTTTTTCTTTTTGAGATAACTGCACAAGCCAAGCGAAGAACCCATTGCATCTCCATCAGGGCTCCAGTGTGTAACAATAACTATATTGCAGGGTTTAGAAAGAAGTTTCTTTACTTCAGCAAGTTGCTTTTTGGTAAAAATCATAAGGGGCAAAGGTATAAAATACTTTGTTGCTTGAATATCAAACAAAAAGCCCTCCGATAA
>CAYPEC010000030.1:0-3665 GCA_964409625.1 uncultured Bacteroidia bacterium
GGAGTAAGTAGCGCAAGCAAATAACCAATCATTATTATAAATGCACTTATATATTTAGCAAAGTAGCGCACCGATGCTTTAAGAAATGAAATTTTGTTTTCTGTTTCATCCACTACTTTAATTCTAAAAGCCATTTTGCCTATGGTTCCTTGCTTTGAGGAAGATTCCATCATGGCAAAATAAAGCCATTGTACAATACTTGTAGAAGCCAATGTTATCATTAAATCTTCTTTGCTCATCCCCATCACATCCCAAATATGTGTATCAGGATTTTGCTCAAACATTTTCAAAAGCTCTTGAAAACTATATTGAGGAAGAACATCAGCTGGAGGGATTATCCCGAGATTGGTTAAAAATGGAGTTATAAACCATCCATTAATAATTGACAAAATAAAAAAGTCAAGAATATAAGCCATCAGGCGAGTGCCAAAACCAGCATAGTTGGGAGCCAAAATGCTATTTGTGTTTTCTTCAATCATTATAGTCCGTAATAAGAAATTAAGTAAATCAAAGATGTCATAGCTGCTGCACCCAATTCCAGCTCGCGTTTGTTTACTTTATCAAACGTATCATTGTCGGTATGGTGATAATCGAAATATCTTTGGTTGTCGCATTCATAACCAATCAAAATAGTTCCTTGGTCTTCTAAAGGTCCAATATCTGCTCCGCCTTCACCACCAGCAGAAATTTTATAAATCAAATAGGATTCTAAAAGTGGTTGCCAACTTCTTATCTTTTCCACTTTTGCTTTATCTCCTCCTGCACCAAATCCTCTTGGAGTAAATCCTCCACCATCCGATTCCATAGCAGCAATATGTTTTTCTTTATTCTGTTTTGCAAGCTCTGCATATTTAAGTCCACCTTTCAAACCATTTTCTTCATTCATAAAAGCAACTGCACGAATAGTTCTTTTTGGTTTTATTCCAGATGCTTTCAAAGCTCTAATCACTTCTATTGATTGCACTATCCCTGCTCCATCATCATGTGCTCCCTGCCCTACATCCCATGAATCTAAATGTCCTCCAACAACTATTATTTCATCTGCTTTTTCAGAACCTTTAATTTCTCCAACCACATTGTAAGATTTTACATCAGGCAAAGTTTGACAAGTGGTACGCATAAAAAATTTCAAATCCGAATCATTTTTCAAAAGTTGGCTTAATAAATTTGCTCCTTTTGTGCTAATTGCACAAGCAGGAATTTGCGCAACTCCTTCTTTGTAATGCAGTGCTCCTGTATGCGGAAAATCATCATTCGCTAAAGTCATTGATCTTACTACAACTCCAACAGCTCCATATTTAGCAGCTTCAGAAGGTCCAGACCCTCTTTGATTAACTGCACCTCCATACATAGAACCTGTAGAAATTAATTTAGCATCAAATGCTCGATTAAAAAAAACTATTTTTCCTTTTACCTGTGCGCCAAGCTTAGTAAGCTCTTCAAAAGTTTTAACTTCAATTACATTTGCGGTAATTCCATCCACACCAGTTCCTACAGAACCTCCAAGAGCTTTAACAGCTACATCTTTACTTCCAATATTTTTTGAATTTACAATCATCCCAACTTCTTTCTCACCTCTTACCCAATGCGGAACCATTACTTCTTGTAAAAAAACAGTATCCGCTCCTGCATCTATCATGGCTTGCTTAGCCCACTCAACTGCAGCTGCTGCTTGTGGCGAACCACTAATTCTGTTTCCAATTTTATTGCACAAATAATCTAAATTCTGATAGCACTTTCCATTCATTAAAATTTCATCATAAATTTTTCGGATAGCCAAAGAATCCGACTGCTGACTAAATGCAGCCAACGAGAAAAATGCGAGAATGTTAAAAATTTTAGTTTTCATAATCTGTTTTATTGAATAATTACTTCTTCTATCAATTGTTCTTTGGCTTGGTCGTTAACCATTTTAAGAATTTTATCTTTTGCATACATCAGCTCGTGCTTTAATGCTGGTGAATCAAGTGTTATAAATAATTTTTTATTACTGATGAAAATGTTTTTGGTATGTTTTGCAATTGTTTTTCCCATCACTTGTTCCCAAGAATTAACAATGCTAACATGCTTGAGTTTTACATCCATCTTCTTTTCTTTCAAAAATTCTTTGATTGCATCTCCTATTGATATTTCGTTGCTCTTTCTCATTCCTTAACCACTCCCGCTTTTATTTTAAATATTCGAACATCTTCATTTTCATCAAACAACTTTTTCATCCTTTGCTCGCTTGTATCTGTTATAAATATTTGTCCAAAATCTTTGGAAGAAACAATTTCTACTAATGCTTTTATTCTAATATCATCCAACTTATCGTACACATCATCCAACAACAATATAGGTACAATATTTTTTATCTTTTTTATAAACTCAAATTGCGCCAACTTTAGAGCAATCAAATATGATTTTTGCTGACCTTGCGAGCCATACTTCTTTATCGGAAAACCACTAATTAAAAACTCCAAATCATCTTTATGAATACCTGTTGTGGTGTATTCTAAAATTCTATCGCGTTCAAATTTCTCAACCAACATTTTAGCAAAATCCCCTTCTGATAATTGAGAAGAATAACTTAATGAAACAATCTCTTTTCCTCCAGAAATTTTCTCGAAATAATTTTGAAAAAGCGGAGCAAATGAAACAATAAACTCTTTTCTTGAATGATGGATCTTGGTTCCATACTCTACCAGCTTAGCATCCCATATTTCAATACTTTCATGGTCAATAGTTTTTTTATTACGAAATGATTTTAAAAGTGCATTGCGTTGTGCAAGTGCTTTATTATAATCAATTAAATTATTAAGGTAATCTTTATCAAACTGCGATATTACACTATCTATAAATCTTCTTCTGCTTTCACTCCCTTCATTAATTAAATCCGAATCGCTTGGCGAAATCATCACAAGCGGAATTAAGCCAATATGGTCAGCCAAACGCTCGTATTCTTTTTTATTACGCTTAAATTGTTTTTTCTGATTGCGTTTTAATCCACAATAAATTTCATCATTGCTTCCCTCTAATTCAAAAACTCCCTGAATGACAAAGAATGGGGCATCATGTAAAATATTTTGGCTATCAATAGGATTAAAATAACTCTTGCAAAAAGACAAGTAATGAACCGCATCTAAAAGGTTGGTTTTCCCTTCTCCATTACTTCCTACAAAGCAGTTAATTCTTGTTGAAAGCTGGATATCTGCACCCGTATAATTTTTAAAATTTACTATGGATAATGACTTGAGGAACATAATCGGTAAAATTATACTTTTTAGGCAACCTTAAGAGTTAATGCGTAAATTTTTCCCTGCTTCAAAAAAAAGTCTATTTTTGCACCTCAAATTAGAAAAAATGGCTGAAGAATTTAAAGATGAACCAATTGTAGATATTGGAGAAGCGTATAGCAAAACTGAACACTTTATTGAGGAAAACAAGAAAGGGATTAGCATTGCAGTAGGCGTTGTTATTGCTGTTGTTGGACTTTATTTTGCATACAAATACTGGTATGTTGCTGGGCAAGAAGCTGAAGCACAAAAGGAAATGTACATGGCAGAAATGTATTTTCAAAAAGATTCTTTTGATTTAGCTATCAATGGAGATGGTCTTCATAAAGGGTTTATAGAGATTGCAGATGATTATAGTCTTGCTCCTTCAGGAAATTTAGCTCAATATTA
>CAYPEC010000030.1:3765-10530 GCA_964409625.1 uncultured Bacteroidia bacterium
CTTTTAATTGGAACCCTTGAAACACTTTTACAAAACGGGGTAAAAGAAAAAAGCATTTTGGTAAATTATGTACCTGGAAGTTTTGAACTAACACTCGGTGCGCAGCTAATGGCTGAAAAGAAAAAATTTGATGCTATTATCTGCTTGGGATGTGTAATACAAGGCGAAACAAAACACTTTGACTTTATTTGCAATGCAGTAGCAAACGGAATAACTCAATTAAATATTAAGTACAACTTACCTGTAATTTTTGGAGTGCTTACTCCAAACAGCTGGCAACAAGCTAAAGACCGTAGCGGTGGAAAACATGGTAATAAAGGAGTGGAAGCTGCTATAACCGCAATTAAAATGGTTGCGTTAAAGAATAAAATCTAAACGATTTCTTTCTTTTCTTTATATCTTCTCCAGTAAAATATACTCACGCAAACTATCCCAAGCATAAAAGGAATTCCTGCATAATTTTTAAGTTCTACATGTCCAAAAAACTCACAAGACATCCAATAGGCATTGGCTGCAATCCAAAAGCAAATAGCAAGGTTTATCCAAAATTCGTCTGTTTTTTCTTTCCATGTTTTTAGAGCAATATAGATAGCAACAGAAATTGTTGGAACAATCATTATAACTCCCATTACCCTCCATTCAAGCATCCAACAAGTATCCTTGAGCAACCAAAGTGGTATGTGAATATTTTCGTAGTGACGAATTGATTTCATTGTTATACAAAAGTAAAAATCTCAGCAACAAATCAACTATTTTAAAAAAATATTCTCCACAATGCAGAATGTTTTACATTTGATTTCGAAAACACATAAATGGAAAACGATTTAGACAATATAAATTCTGATTTTAAGGAAGGACAAGAAGTAGATTTAGTAATAGAGCGAGAAACCAAGCTTGGCTATGTTGCTATTATCAATGGAGACCAAGAAGGTGTTTTGTATCATAGTGAAGTGTTCGAGAATCTTTATGAGGGGCAGCAAATAAAAGGATTTATAAAGAAAATTAGAGATGATGGTAAGATAGACCTCATCCTGCATAAGCCTGGCTTCGAAAAGATTGATGATTTAGCAAAAAAAATTATTGAAGAATTAAATTCTAAAAAAGGATTTATTCCATTAACAGATAAAAGTTCTGCCGAAAATATTTACTACCGTTTTCAAATAAGTAAAAAGACTTTCAAAAAAGCGATTGGGATGCTTTATAAAGCAAAACTAATTACCATTGAAGAAGATGGAATAAGGATTGTTTAAAAATAAAAAAGCCCTTTAGTTTCCTAAAGGGCTTTTTGCTTAGTGATCCCGACAAGATTCGAACCTGTGACCTACTGCTTAGAAGGCAGTTGCTCTATCCAGCTGAGCTACGGGACCATTATAAATGTTCAAAGTTTAAAGTTCAATGTTTTGTTGCTATTTTTCAACTTCAAACTTTTGACTTTAAACTTTGAACTCTCAAGTCGGGGTGGCCAGATTCGAACTGACGACCTCCACATCCCAAATGTGGCGCGATACCGGGCTACGCTACACCCCGAAGTGTATTTTTAATCCTTTAAAAGAGGCGGCAAATATCTAAATTTTTTAGACACCGCAAAAACTCTTTTTAAAATAAAGAACATTTTCAGCGGAGAGGGCGGGATTCGAACCCGCGGTACCGTTTCCAGTACGACAGTTTAGCAAACTGTTCCTTTCGGCCTCTCAGGCACCTCTCCGTTAGGGGTGGCAAAGTTAAAAAAGTTTTTCAATCTGCATAAAATAAAAGTATTTTTGAATCCAAATCAAATTCAATGAAGCTCAAAGACTACCCCAATCCTTGGCAAACCATAAAATCAAAAAAAATATATGATTCGCCTTGGATTAAGTTGACGAAACATGATGTTATAAACCCAAATGGAAATCCAGGTACATATTCCGTTGTACATTTCAAAAATATAGCTATTGGAATTGTTGCGCTTGATGAAGAAAAAAACACTTGGATTGTAGGGCAATACCGATATCCTTTAAATCAATACTCATGGGAAATTCCTGAAGGTGGCGGAAAATTAGATGTAAATCCTCTCGATTCAGCTAAACGTGAACTGTTAGAAGAAACAGGAATAGTGGCTAAAAAATGGACAAAAATTCAAGAGATGCACTTGAGCAATTCGGTAAGTGATGAATTTTGCATTCTCTATTTGGCTCAAGACTTAGAATTTAAAGAAGCGGAACCCGAAGACACCGAACAATTAGAAGTTAAAAAAATTCCTTTTGAGGAATTATACAAAATGGTAAATGCAGGCGAAATAACAGATAGCTTAACTGTAGCGGCAGCACTGAAAGTAAAATTAATGATGCTCGAAGGAAAAATTTGATTACACTTTTATTCCTATCACGCATACATCATCGGTTTGAGAGTACTCCCCTTTCCATTGATAGAAAGTTTGAGCGATGATTTTCTTTTGCTCCTTCATTGGCAAATGAGCTATTTCAATTAATTTATTTTCTAAATTTTTGCGTTTAAATTTCTTTCCCAATTCTCCTCCAAACTGGTCTGAATAGCCATCAGAGAAAAGATAAATACAATCATCTTTTTGCAAATCTATTTGATGATTTGTAAAAGATTGAGCATTTTCAAAAAATCCAATTGGCTGTTTATTCGCTTTGATTTCATTCAATTCATAGGCATTCCCAGACTTCCTTATTATCCAACAAGGATTATTAGCACCAGCAAAATACAGTTTCATATTTAACAAATCAATAACAGCAAAGCCAATATCCATTCCATCTCGCACTTGCCTATCAGAATTTTGTCGCAAAGAAATATTTAGATTTTCATTCAAATAATCAAGCGCATCGCCAGGAGAATTTACAGATGTTTCATTCAATGATTGCCTAAGAATATTTGTTCCTAGCATACTCATAAATGCGCCAGGAACTCCATGTCCAGTACAATCTGCAACTGCTACACCAATTACTTCTGTACCGTTATTATTTTTAATTTTTTCAACGAAATAAAAATCTCCACTTACAATATCCTTTGGTTGAAAAAACACAAACCAATCTTTTAAAAAAATATTTATTTCTTCTTCAGATGGAAAAATTGAATCTTGAATTCTTTTAGCATAATTTATACTATCAGTGATGTCTTTATTTTTTTCTTCTATAATTAAGTTCTGTTGTTTTATTTCTTTCGTTCTTTCTTCCACTTGAATTTCTAATCCAGTGTTAATCTCGTCTTTTAGTTTATTCACTTCTACAAGCTTTTCAAGCGTTTCGGCTTGAGCTTTTTCTTTTGCTTTTTGAAGTTCGCCAAATTTATTTGCCATTGAAAATGACAGAAAAACAACTTCTAATCCTGTTCCCATTTTCATTCCATTTTCAGTAAAAAAAGAAGATGGAATAATATTCAAATTATTTAAAATAAAAATCACCAAGCCAATCATTAAAAACACAAAAGCTGAAATAAAATAATTACAAACATGTATCTTCTTTATGATGATTAAAACTATCGCTACAAACACGGAGAGCAGACCAACAAGAGATAAAAAATTAATAAGCGGAAAGCTTATTTGATATAAGAATCCATTTGTGAGAACAAAAACAAAAAACAAAACATCAAGACAAATTAACGCCTTAAAAAAGACATCCAATTTAGGAATACGATTTCGGGTATTTAAAAATGAACGAACGTACTGAAGCAGAAAAAACAATCCAAATGAGGCGCTAATTAATACTATCCTATTGGCAAGCCAGACATTTTGAGAAAATAAATATTGTGCTGAATACCCGTCTAAAGAAAATTGCAATAAACCTATTCCGAAAACATATAGAACATAAAAAATAAAAGATTTTTCGTTTAAAGCAAAATAAAAGAAAAAATAAATGAGCGAAACAAAAATCATTATTCCATAATATAAACCAAACACGTATTGCTCTTTGTAATCATTTTTCTGAAGTCCATCAGGCGTCCATAGTTTCAATGATATATTTAAAACTTCACCATCACTTCCAAGCTTTAAATAAAATGTATTCACTTTCATAGGTTCAAGAACTAATCGAAACATTGTGTTTCGGTGCTGCACCTGCTTATCCGCAAAGGGAATTTCATCTCCTGAATGGTAAAGTGTATAATTATTTTGAAAATTAATTTGATATAGTTCTGCTGTATTTGTTACTGGGCGAGCTGTTTCAAGATAAAAAGGTTGTTCAACATTGGCAGTATTTACAACATTAAATTTCACCCAATAGTAATCGTGAGTAAAACCTAAATCTGTTTTGCTTTTTTGTAATCTTTTAAAAAAATATTTTTCGGGATTATTTAAAAGACTATCTATTGTTATGGTTCCTTTCTTGTCTTCGAGAAAATAGGCTTGTGATGCAACAGAAAGAAAATTTTCAATATTTGGAGGAATTACAATATTTATTTCTTGCCCTAATAAAAACTTAGTAGCAAGCAAAAACAAAACAAATACCTTTTTTATCATTCAATAAAGGTAAAAATATTCCAGTAATTTATAGCTTTGTGAAATGTTACAGTGCAAAGAATGGTATTCAGATTGGTTTAATTCGCCTTATTATCATTTGCTTTACAGCAATAGAAATGATACTGAAGCTCATTTTTTTATTGACAATTTACTCGCCTCTATTAACCTAAAATCAAACTCTAAAATACTTGATCTTGCTTGTGGAAAAGGAAGACACTCGGTTTATCTTTCTAAAAAGGAATTCCAAGTAACAGGAGTTGATTTATCACTGAACAATATTAGCGAAGCATCTAAACAAGAAAATTCAAATCTTAATTTTTTTACTCACGACATGCGCAAAGTTTTTAGAATAAATTATTTTGATGCTATTGTAAACATGTTCACGAGTTTTGGATATTTTGAAACTGAAAAAGAAAACGCAGAAGTAATTCAATCGTGCTACACAGGACTTAACAGCAAAGGAAAAATGGTGATTGACTTTTTCAATTTGAATGTTGTAAAAAAAGGAATAGTTGCTTTTGAGGAAAAAAAAATTGGCGAAATCATTTTCAAAATTGAGAAAAAAATAGAAGGGAAGTTTATAGTTAAAAATATTTGTGTTATTGAAGAAAACAAAGAACATAAGTTTCAAGAAAAAGTAATGGCACTAGAACTTACACATTTTCAAAAATACTTAGAACAGAATGGCTTTAATATTTTAAATTTGTTTGGAGATTATTCGCTTAATAAATATGAATTAAATTCTTCAGAGAGATTAATTATTGTAGCTGAAAAAACAACATGAGCACAATTCAATATATATTCTTAATTGCGACTGCCTTAATAGGCGGACTGAGTGTTTTAGCTTTTAAAATTCAAGGAAAAGCACTTAAACTAATATTATCATTCAGCGGTGCTTATCTTTTTGCAATCAGTGTTCTTCATTTAATTCCAGAAATATACTCCGAAGGAACCAATCAGGCAGGAGTTTTTATTTTGGTTGGATTTTTTCTTCAAATTTTACTGGAATATGTTTCGGAAGGCATAGAACATGGGCATATCCATATTCATCATCACGACAAAGCATTTCCGCTAACAATGATGATGGGATTATGCATTCACTCATTTATTGAAGGCATGCCGCTTGTAACTACACATATAAATACAACTACTCAACATCAATTATTAGTTGGAATTATCATGCATAATATTCCAATTGCTATTGCATTAATGAGCATGCTTATTCAATCTGAAATTTCAAAAGTACAATCTGTTATCATGTTGCTCATTTTTGCTTCTATGGCTCCATTTGGAGCTTTAACATCTTCAATCATTGGAGAAAATTTAGTGCAATCAATGCCTCAATTCTATAATGCTGTGATGGGAATTGTGGTTGGAATTTTCCTACACATCTCTACTACTATTTTATTTGAAAATAGCGACAATCATCGCTTTAACCTTATCAAGTTTATCACAATTATTTTAGGTGCACTTTCTGTTTTATTAATTTCTTAAAGAATGAAAAGATACTTAACCGAATTTATCGGAACTTATTTTTTAATTACTACTTGCATATTTACCCAAAACATAATGGCTGTAGGGTTTATACTTATTGGATTAATTTATATGGGTAAAAGTATTTCGGGGGCGCATTACAACCCTGCAACAACGCTTACAATTTATCTTAAAAAAATGATTTCGTTTAGAGAAGCATCTATCTATGCTATTATCCAACTTTCTGCAGCTATGTTTGCTGCTTTAACATTTTTATTAATAACTGGAAATACATACACACCCACTCCCTACCAAGGAATAAATATCATTAAACCATTTTTTATTGAAGTCATCGGAACATTTATTATTATGTACGTAATATTAGCAGTAGCAGCAAACCCTAAAAATGAAGGCAATGAGTATTATGGAATTGCTATAGGTTTTACGCTTATAGGTAGCGCGTATATAGCTGCTGCAATTTCTGGGGCTGTATTTAATCCAGCTTATGGGTTGGGGAGTATTTTAATTGATTGGGCTCACACAGGATTAATAAACTACCTAAACATTATTTTGTATACAGTAGGTCCATTTGCTGGTGGAGTATTAGCTTTGGGAGCTTATAAAATAACACACGAAGAATAAAACAAAAAAGCCACTCCAACATTTCTGTTAGAATGGCTTAAGTTATTTTGAAACGATTTACTTCTTTTCGTCTTTTACTTCTTCGTAATCAACATCTGTAACTTCGTCAGTTTTTTTAGTATCCTCAGAAGCTCCTGCCTCATTTGAAGGTTGTTGAGCATTAGCTTGATTTTCCTGAGTTGCTTTATACATCT
>CAYPEC010000031.1:0-1250 GCA_964409625.1 uncultured Bacteroidia bacterium
CAAGAATTAAAACCATTTACGGATGTAAATATTGGGTTAGAATATCGTTATTCTAAGTTTATTTCTGCCTTTATCAACTTCAATAACATTGCTTCGATAAGATATAATCGTTGGTTGAATTATCCAACCCAAAGATTTAATCTTTTAGGTGGATTTTCTTTTGCTTTTTAGTCATTGATAATCAATTAGTTAAAAACAATACCGAACTCCAAAATATTTCCAAATTTTCACCTCTTTTTTTATTAACAATTCGTTAATAATTTTTGTCTTTTTTTCTTGTTATTTTTCATTGTAAAGACCTTGAAAATGCTATATTTGGTCTGCTTTTAAAAAACAGCAAAAAAAGTAAAATTTAATATGGAAGAAATTGTGAAAGAAAAAGAACAACAATCAGATTATTCGGCAGATAGTATTCAAGTCTTAGAAGGTCTTGAAGCCGTGCGTAAGCGTCCATCAATGTACATTGGTGATACTGGATTAAAAGGATTGCATCATTTAGTATATGAGGTAATTGATAACTCAATTGATGAAGCATTAGCTGGTCATTGTAAAAATATTGATGTAACTATACTAGAAGATAATTCTATAAAAGTAAAAGATGATGGTAGGGGTATTCCAACAGATATGCATCAAAAAGAGAAAAAATCTGCTCTTGAAGTTGTAATGACGGTGTTGCATGCTGGAGGTAAATTCGATAAAGATTCTTATAAAGTTTCGGGTGGATTACACGGAGTAGGTGTTTCTTGCGTAAACGCACTTTCGACTCACTTAACTGTAAATGTTCATCGTAATGGGAAAGAATATATTCAAGAGTATAACATAGGGAAACCCTTATATTCAGTAAAAGAAGTAGGAACAACAGATTATAGAGGAACGATTGTAACTTTTACTCCCGATAAAACAATCTTTACCGAAACAATTTATCATTATGATATTCTGGCATCCAGAATCAGAGAGCTATCATTCTTAAATAAAGGAATTAGAATTAGCATTACAGATTTAAGAGAAATGGATGAAACAGGAAATCCGAAAGGAGAAGTGTTTTTTTCTGAAGGTGGATTAAAAGAATTCGTTGCTTATTTAGATGCTACTCGCCAAGCGTTAATTGGAGAGTGTATTTATATTGAAAGCGATAAATATGGTATGCCAGTAGAATTGGCAATGGTTTACAATACCTCTTATTCTGAAAACATTCACTCTTACGTAAATAATATCAATACGCATGAAGGAGGAACTCACCTTGCAGGTTT
>CAYPEC010000031.1:1350-10525 GCA_964409625.1 uncultured Bacteroidia bacterium
GCAGCTACCGCTCGTCATGCAGCTCGTAAGGCGAGAGAGATGGTGCAAAGAAAAAATGTTTTAACTGGAACAGGACTTCCGGGAAAACTTTCTGATTGTTCTAACAACGACCCCCAACAATGCGAAATATATTTAGTTGAGGGAGATTCAGCAGGTGGAACAGCTAAGCAAGGTAGAAACAGAGAGTTTCAAGCGATACTTCCACTAAGAGGAAAAATTCTGAATGTGGAGAAAGCAATGGAATATAAAATTTATGAAAACGAAGAGATTAAAAATATGTTTACTGCACTTGGTGTATTTGTACATGAAGTACCAGATGAAGGTAAAGTATTGAACATTGAAAAGCTTCGTTACCACAAAGTAATTATTATGTGTGATGCCGATATTGATGGTAGCCACATTACTACTTTAATTTTAACATTCTTCTTCCGCCACATGAAAGCGTTAATTGAAAATGGATATATCTATATTGCGACACCTCCACTTTATTTAGTAAAGAAGGGTAAAGAATCAAGGTATTGCTGGAATGAAGAACAGCGCGATGCATATATAAAAGAATTAGCGGGTGGAGAAGGAAAAGAAGGAACAGTTGGTATTCAGCGATACAAAGGTTTGGGAGAGATGAACGCAGAGCAATTGTGGTCAACTACGATGAACCCTGAAAACCGCACACTAAGACAAGTTACGATTGATAGTGCAGCAGAAGCAGATCATATTTTTTCCATGTTGATGGGAGATGAAGTTCCACCAAGAAGAGATTTTATTGAAAAGAATGCGAAGTATGCAAAGATTGATGCGTAATTAATTATATCGTCATTGCGAGCGTAGCGAAGCAATCGCTCATTAAAGAACAGAAAAAAGTCCTGCAAATTTTGCGGGACTTTTTTGTTTTATAAGTGGTTTAAAAACAAATTGTAATTTTGGCTAAAATAATCAGAGATAGATGAGTAAAGTAAAACCAAGTATTCCAAAAGGTACGAGAGATTTTTCACCAAGTGAAATGGTGAAGCGTACTTATATTTTTGATACGATTAAAACTGTTTTTCAGCGCTATGGCTTCCAACCCATTGAGACTCCTGCAATGGAGAACTCTGAAACTTTAATGGGGAAATATGGTGAAGAAGGAGATAGATTGATTTTTAAAATTTTAAATAGCGGAGACCCTTTTACTGACTTGAGCATTGAAGAAATTATAGAATTAAAAAAAGAAAAGGATAAATTGATGAATGATTCTGCTAACAGAAAAAAACCAATGAATCCATTCCATAATAACGACTCGGAAGTATTAAATTTAATTAATTCAAAACTTTCTCTTAAGGCAATGAAGATGACTGAAAAGGCTCTTCGTTATGATTTGACAGTTCCTTTTGCGAGATATGTGGTACAACACCAAAATGAAATTACATTTCCATTTAAGCGCTACCAAATACAACCTGTGTGGCGTGCAGACCGTCCACAAAAAGGAAGATACAGAGAATTTTATCAATGCGATGCAGATGTGATTGGAAGTACTTCGCTTTTGAATGAAGTTGAATTGGTGCAAATGATTGATGATGTTTTTTCTAAACTGAATATTCCAGTTACTATCAAAATAAATAACAGAAAAATTTTAAGCGGCATTGCAGAAATAATTGGCGAAGCAGAAAAAATTGTAGATATAACAGTTGCCATTGACAAACTTGATAAAATTGGGATAGATGGAGTAAACAAGGAATTAAAGGAGAAAGGAATCTCAGAAAAAGCAATTGAAAAATTACAACCACTTATTCAGTTCAAAGGAACCAATGAAGAAAAAATAAATCTTTTAAAAAATCTTCTTGCCACATCAGAAATTGGTAAAAAGGGAATTGAAGAAGTTCAAGAAATCTTCAACTCATCACTCATCACTCATCACTCATTACTTGAGTTAGATATTACATTGGCTCGGGGCTTAAACTATTACACAGGAGCTATTTTTGAAGTGAAAGCAAACATTGGAACATTGATTAGCAGTATTTGCGGTGGAGGAAGATACGATGACTTAACAGGTATTTTTGGATTACCAGATGTTTCGGGTGTTGGAATTTCTTTTGGTGCCGATAGAATTTATGATGTGCTGGAAGAAGCAAAATTATTTCCTGATTTTACTGGAATGACAACACAAGTGTTGTTTGTAAATTTCGGAAAAGGAGAAGAAAAATATTGTTTGCCTTTGTTAAAGAAAGTTCGTGATGCGGATATTAATGCTGAGATTTATCCTGAGTCGGCAAAAATGAAAAAGCAAATGAGTTATGCTGACGATAAAAAAATTCCGTTTGTAGTAATTGTGGGAAGTGAAGAAATGCAAAGTGGAAAATTGAGTTTGAAAAATATGCAGTCAGGAGAGCAAAGTAAATTGACAATTGAAGAGGTAATTAGAAAAATAAAATAAATCTTCACCGCAAAGGCGCAAAGAATAATGTTTAAAGAAGAATACGATAAATTATCAAAAGAAATAGTTGATGCGTGTTTGACGGTTCACAAAATTATGGGACCTGGTCTTTTAGAATCAGTTTATGAAATGTGTTTGATGAAAGAATTTCAATTGAGAAATATTAATGCAAAAAACCAAGTTACAATTCCATTGGTGTATAAAGGGTATGAACTTTCTAAAGAATTTAAGGTAGATATATTAGTTGCCAATGAAATTGTTCTTGAATTGAAATCAGCAGAAGGAATGATTCCTGTTTATGAAGCACAAATTATTTCTTACTTAAAATTAGCAGATAAAAAACTCGGCTTTTTAATAAATTTTAATGTCCCTTTAATTAAAGATGGGATAAAGAGATTTGTAAACAATTATTAAACTTAGCGTCTTTGCGCCTTAGCGGTAAAAAAACTATGACAACACACAGCATTAATCCAAATAGCAAATTAAATTTTGAAATTATTGATCCAATTCTAAAAACGAATTCAAAAATTTCTCTCTCAGATAATGCAAAAAAGCAAATTACCGATTGCCGAAATTATCTCGATAAAAAAATAAAATCTCACAAAAGCCCTATTTATGGTATAAATACAGGATTTGGTTCTTTGTATAATATTTCAATTCCTGAAAAGGATTTAGAAAAACTGCAAGAGAATTTAGTAATGTCTCATGCTTGCGGAACAGGAGATGAAGTGCCAAGAGAGATTGTAAAAATAATGTTGCTCCTGAAAATTCATGCACTTTCGTATGGCAAGTCTGCTGTGCAATTGGCAACTGTTCAGCGACTGGTAGATTTTTTTAATCACGATATAATTCCTGTTGTTTATCAGCAAGGTTCTTTGGGTGCTTCAGGAGATTTGGCTCCACTTGCACATCTTTCACTTCCTTTGATTGGAATGGGTGAAGTATATTATCAGGGAAAAAAACAAAATGTAAAAGATGTTTTAAAGAAATTGAAACTTGAACCTATAAAATTAAAATCGAAAGAAGGTTTGGCTCTGCTTAATGGTACTCAGTTTATGAGTGCTTATGCAACTTGGTGTTTGATAAATGCAAATAAACTTTTAGCGCAAGCGGATTTAATTGGCGCAATTTCTTTAGAAGGATTTGATGGAAGGATAGAACCTTTTCAAAGTAATATTCATGAGATACGACCACACAAAGGACAAATTACAACAGCAAAATATTTCAGAGAAATTTTAAAAGGTAGTGAGTTGATTAAACAAAAGAAACAACATGTTCAGGATCCATATTCGTTTCGTTGTATTCCTCAGGTGCATGGCGCTTCAAAGGATGCAATTGAATATGCAAATAATGTTGTGCTGACAGAAATTAATTCAGTAACGGATAATCCAACTGTGTTTCCTGAAGATGATGAAATTATTTCAGGAGGAAATTTCCATGGTCAGCCATTGGCATTGGCTCTTGATTTTCTTGCTATTGCTTTGGCTGAGTTAGGAAGTATTTCTGAAAGAAGAATATATTTATTGATTTCAGGTCAAAGAGGATTGCCAGCATTTTTGGTTGCAAAACCCGGATTAAATTCTGGTTTTATGATTCCCCAATATACTGCCGCAAGTATTGTGAGCCAGAACAAACAATTGTGTACACCTGCTTCGGTAGATTCTATTGTTTCATCAAATGGACAAGAAGACCATGTGAGCATGGGTGCAAATGCTGCTACCAAATGTTTTAAAGTAGTTGAAAATCTTCAGCGCATTTTGGCTATTGAATTAATGAATGCTGCCCAGGCATTAGAATTCAGGAAAAATCCCCCTAACCCCCTTTCTAAAGGGGGAATAAAATCTTCTCCCTCAATTGAAAAAGTTTTTTCTGCTTATAGAAAGAAAGTTGCTTTTGTGAATGAAGATAAATTAATGGCAGATGAAATTAAAAAGAGTATTGAGTTTTTGAAAGAAATGTAAAATGAAATTTAAAAACCTAATCCTTTTTGTGTTTTTAATTCTTCATTCTAAATTTTTAATTTCCTGTGATTGCCCTCCTCTAAAACCATTATCAAAAGAAGTTTGCGAAGAGTATAATATTATCTTCTCTGGAAGAGTTGACTCAGTTGGAATGTGCGATGGAACAAGTACTGCTTACTTTTTTGTGCAGGCATTGTACAAAGGGAAAGCTATGCAAAAAATTGCTATAAACTTTGATTGTTCTACTTCCTGCATGATGAATTTTGAAAAGGGGGAGATGTGGGTCATCTATGGTAAATACTATAAGTTTGGAAAAATAGAAGTAAACTTTTGCAGCCGTAGCCGAAAGTTTTTTAAAGATGCCTCACAGGATTTTTATGCAATAAATAATCAAATGAGTTATGTTGATGAAATTAATTTTTTACAAAGCAATTTAGGAACTCAGCAAATTGAAAGCGAAAATAACCAAGCACAATATCAAAGAGAACTTATAAAACCAAGCGCTTGGAGTAAATTATGGCTGCTCTTAATTTCTTTAGCGGTAATGGCTGTGATTTGGTTTGTTTCTAAAAAATATTTGAAGTAGTCACTTTTTATCACTCTCGCTTTTTCCCATCAACACATACTGAATCATATTTGTTCCCATTTTAAGTGCTTTGCTTCGCGCTTCTTCAGAGTCTTTGTGAACTTCTGGAGATTCCCATCCATCGCCTAAATCACATTCGTAATCATAAAAGCAAACCAATCTTCCATTATAAATTAATCCAAAACCTTGTGGTGCTTTATCATCGTGTTCGTGTATTTTTGGTAAGCCATTGGCAAAATCATATTTCTGATGATAAATAGGATGATTGCTTGGAAGCTCAACAAAATCAAGCTCAGGAAAAACTTTTTTCATTTGTGGGCGGATAAATTTGTCCATTCCATAATTATCGGATATGTGTAAAAAACCACCACTCATTAAATAGTTGCGAAGGTTTTCAGTTTCCTGTTGATTGAAAATAACATTGCCATGACCTGTCATGTGCACAAACGGGTAATTGAAAATGTCTGGACTGCCAACATCTACCACAGCTTGTTCAGGATTAATATTTGTCTTTAAATTTTCGTTACAGAATTTAATTAGGTTGGGTAGTGATGTTTCAAGATTTGCATACCAGTCGCCACCGCCATTGTATTTGAGTACTGCAATTTGGTAAGTAGGAGTGAAGGAAGCGAGAATGAAAATTAAAAATGAAGAATTAAGAATTAAGAATTTTGATTTAAAATATTTCCCGCAGATAACGCTAATTATCGCTGATTTTGTTCTGCGTAAATCTGCGAAATTTGCGGGAGATAATAAATATTTTATTTTATCCTTCATTCAAATTATTAATAATTGTGCAAGCTACAACTCCTGCTGTTTCTGTTCTCAAGCGGCTATTGCCTAAAGTTATTTCTTTAAATCCATTTTGCTTTGCCAATTCAATTTCATCTTTTGTGAAATCTCCTTCTGGACCAATTAAAATGATTGCTGATTTATTTTTCGAGTAAATAGTTTTTAGGTTTTGTTTTACTCCTTCTCTGCAATGCGCAATATATTTCCCATCAGCCGAAAATTCTTTCAGGAATTTTTCGAATGGTTTTATTTCGTTGAGCTTTGGCAAATATGCTTTGATGGATTGCTTAATAGCCGAAACAATTACTTTGTTCAATCTTTCATTTTTTACAACTGCCCGTTCTGAATTTTTAGATTCGATAGGAGTAATTTCATCAATACCAATTTCAGTTGCTTTCTCCAAGAACCATTCAAAGCGTTCAATGTTTTTTGTGGGAGCAATAGCTATGTGTAAGTAATGATTTCGTTTTTCAAATTCCTTTTTTGTGTCAGTAATTTTTACTTCACATCTTTTAGGATTATCCGAAATTATTTCGGCAGTATATAAATTTCCTTTGCCATCAATCAGGTTCATTACATCTCCTGTCTTCATTCGCAACACACGAATTGCGTGTTTGCTCTCTTCCTCTGGCAGAGTATATAATTCAGAATTAATATCGGGAGTAAAAAATAATTGCATCAATCAAAAATACAATAAAAAAGCCGTTCAGAATATGAACGGCTTTTTTAAAACCGATTAACCAAAAACTAATTAAGCATTAACTGCCACCTTAGGTGCTGCAGCTAAAATTTCTTCATTTGCAGCAGAAGCATATTGCTCAAAGTTTTTCACAAACGATGATGCAAGTTTATTTGCAGTAGCATCGTATGCATTTTTATCTTTCCAAGTATTGCGAGGATTTAAAATTTCTGCAGGCACATCAGGACATTCGGTTGGTATTTCTAATCCAAAGATTGGAAGTGTTTCATGTTTTACTTTTTCTAATTTTCCAGTTAATGCAGCTGTAATCATTGCACGAGTATATGAAAGTTTCATTCTGCTTCCTACTCCGAACGAACCACCACTCCAGCCAGTATTTACAAGCCAAACATTTACTTTGTTTTCTTTCAATTTTTTACCTAGCAATTCAGCATATTTTGTTGGGTGTAATGGTAAAAATACTTTTCCGAAACAAGCTGAAAAAGTTAAAGTAGGTTCAGTAATTCCAACTTCAGTTCCTGCAACTTTTGCAGTATATCCTGAAATGAAATGATACATTGCCTGACCTGTAGTGAGCTTAGAAATTGGAGGCAATACTCCATAAGCATCACAAGTCAAGAAGAATATATTTTTAGGAATGTTTCCTACTGATGGTTCAACAGCGTTGTCAATAAAGTTGATTGGATAACCAACTCTTGTGTTTTCTGTTTTCGAAATATTAGAAAAATCTACAGTCGAAGTATTTTCATAAAATTCAATATTCTCTAACAATGAACCAAATTTAACAGCACCAAAAATTTGAGGTTCTTTTTCTTTTGTTAAGTCAACACATTTTGCATAGCATCCACCTTCAAAATTGAAAACTCCGTTTTCGCTCCAACCATGCTCATCATCACCAATCAATCCTCTGTTTGGGTCGGCAGAAAGAGTAGTTTTTCCTGTTCCTGACAAACCAAAGAAGATTGCAGTATCACCCTCTTTACCAATGTTTGCAGAGCAGTGCATGGATAAAACTCCTTTTTCGTGAGGTAAAATATAATTCAATAATGAGAAAATTCCTTTTTTAATTTCTCCAGTGTAGCCTGAACCACCAATAAGAATAACTTTCTTAGTCATATTCAGGATTGTGAAATTGTGTTGACGAGTTCCGTCAATTTCAGGAGTAGCTCTAAAACCAGGGGCGCAGATAATTGTCCACTCTGGATTAAAGTTCATTATTTCATCGTGAGTTGGTCTTAAGAATAGGTTATTGGCAAATAAATTTGACCAAGGATATTCCGTAACTACTCTGATATTCAATCTGTGTTTGGGGTCGGCACAAGCATACGAATCTCTTACATATATTTCTTTTCCAGAAAGATAAGCGCAAACACGGTTATAGAGCACATCAAACTTTGCAGCATCAAACTTAAAATTTACATCTCCCCACCAAATTGAATCTTTTGTTTTATCATCAAGAACCACAAATTTATCTTTTGGCGACCGACCCATAAATTCTCCTGTGTCAACAGCTAAAGCACCTGTATCGGTTAATACACCTTCGCCTCTAATAATAGTTTCTTCAACTAATTCAGCAGCACTTAAGTTCCAATAAGCATCAGATACATTTCCTAATCCTAGAGATGTTACTGTTGCGTTTTTAGATTTAATTCCAAATTCGTTCATCTTTTATTAATATAGGGTTAATAATAAGGCGCGAATTTACAAAAATTCACCCCTACTTTTTTATGCTTTAAATCATATGGCATAAATGAAAATCTGTTGATAAGTTAAATAGTTGAAAAACAATGTTTTGTATAAATGAAAGGAGCCCTTTTGTTGAAAAAAAGCCGAATAAAAACTATTCGGCTTTCTATAAAAAGGTAGGTAAACCGGTTTATGCTTTGCCCATATTCATCACTTTTGCAATAACCCCTCCTGTAATTCCAATTAAAACTGTGAAAACTGCAACATCCATTAGCATTACATGAATACCAGAAAACATTGTGGACATTGAGAATAAATTCAAATCAAAAGACAATGATACTAAGGCAGCTACTATAGCTCCTATTTTCATTCCATCCATCATATTTGAAACATTTGTCCAGCTAAAAATGATTGCCAAAAGCATTGAAATAGCAAGGTTACTGGCAAATATGGCTAACATGTTCATTTCTTCCATTGGCTTCATCATGCACTGATTAGTGTTTGCCATCATGAAATCCATTAGAAGCATTCCATATACAAGCCACCCGAGAATGAAGAATGTTATTGCTCCAACTACACCTCCGATAAGAACTTTGTTTGTTTTCATGATAATATTTTTTTTGGTTTGTATACCAAAAATAAAACATATCTACTTGAAAAAAATAGAGTTATGATTAAGTAAGTAACAAAGTTTTCAACTTTTAGAAGACTTAGCAGCATAAACTGCCAGCATAATCCATCCTGCAATAAAACATATACCTCCGAGTGGGGTAATAGGTCCCAGCCATTTTGCAGAAATTCCAGTTGCGGATTGAGTAGATAAAATATAGATAGAACCTGAAAATAAAATAATTCCTGTAATGAAAAAATTCGAAATCCATTTTAGCCATTTGTCACCCTGAACTTGTTTCAGGGTCTCATTATGCGATGCTGAATCAAGTTCAGCATGACTACTTGTTTTTGAGTTTATTAAAACAGCAATCATTAATAAAGCAAGTGTATGATACATTTGATATTCAACTGCTGTATGATAAGATTGT
>CAYPEC010000032.1:0-10454 GCA_964409625.1 uncultured Bacteroidia bacterium
TCTAAATTGAAAGGAGCTTTTGCCATTTCTGCTCTTTCTTCTGCACTTAACTCAACTACTTTATCATAAAAAGCTGGAATTGTTATGTGATTATTTTCATCATGACACGATGCAATCATTTTGCATAAAATATTAATTGGATTTGCAACTGCACCACCATAAACTCCACTATGCAAATCACGATTCGGACCAGTAACTTCAACTTCCATATAAGCTAATCCACGCAAACCTGTATCAATAGATGGAATCGTATTTCCAATCATTGATGTATCAGAAATTAAAATCACATCTGATTTTAATCGTGCCTTATTTTTATTTACAAAAATCCCAAGATTTGCAGAACCAACTTCTTCCTCACCTTCAATCATAAACTTAATATTACATGGCAAAGAATTCGTTTGCATCATCATTTCAAATGCTTTAACATGCATATACATTTGGCCCTTATCATCACAAGCTCCTCTCGCAAAAATAGCCCCGTCAGGATGAACTTCAGTTTTCTTAATTACCGGTTCAAATGGTGGGGAATGCCACAAATTTAAAGGGTCAGCAGGTTGAACATCATAGTGCCCATAAACCAAAACAGTAGGTAAATTTTTATCAATAATTTTTTCTCCATATACAATTGGATAGCCATCCGTTGGACAAATCTCAACTAAATCAGCACCTGCATCTTTTAATTTTGCAGCCACTGCATCAGCAGTTTTTAAAACATCACCTTTGTGTTTAGGGTCAGCGCTAACAGAAGGAATGCGAAGCAAATCGAGTAACTCGTTAATAAATCTGTCTTTGTTTTTTTCGATGTATGGATTGTTAATTTTCATAGTAAAATTAATTTATTTGAGGGTATTAAGTTAAATAGAATTTTTAATTTGAGTTACACCATTACTTTTCCATCCATTTCTTTTGGGATTTCTATATCCATCATTTTTAGAATAGTAGGAGCAATATCACACAATCTTCCGTTCGATATTTTCTTGAAATCATTATCAATTAAAATACACGGAACAGGATTAGTAGTGTGGGCTGTATTTGGCGAGCCATCAGAGTTTATAACATAATCAGCATTTCCATGGTCGGCAATGATGATGAATGAATATCCGCTTTCTATTCCTTCGTTTACAACTTTTTCCACACACTTATCTATGGTTTCAACAGCTTTTATTACTGCATTGTAAACTCCTGTATGTCCAACCATATCAGGGTTTGCGTAGTTCAAACAAATGAAGTCAGAAGTTGAGTTTTTTATTTCTGGAAGTAATGCTTCTGTTAATTCACTTGCACTCATTTCGGGCTGTAAATCATAAGTAGCAACTTTAGGCGAAGGAATTAAAATTCTTTTTTCTCCATCAAATTCTTTTTCTCTTCCACCCGAAAAAAAGAAAGTTACATGCGGATATTTTTCTGTTTCTGCAATTCTGATTTGTTTTTTCCCTGCTTTGCTCAATGCTTCTCCCAATGTCATTTGTAAATTATCTTTGTCATAAACTACTTTTATGTTTTTGAATGTGTCATCGTAGTTTGTCATCGTTACATAATAAAGCGGAATTGTTTTCATTCCGTACTCAGACAGGTCTTTTTGTGTAAGCACTTGTGTTATTTCTCTACATCTATCAGTTCTAAAATTGAAACAAAAAACTACATCCCCCTCTTTTATTTTTCCGATAGGATTGCTATGCTCATCAACAATAACAATAGGTTTAATAAATTCATCAGTTATGTTTTTATTATATGATTCTTGAATTGCCTCAATTGATTTTTTTGCTTTTTCACCTTCCCCATTTACTAGTAAATCATAAGCGAGCTTAACCCTTTCCCATCGTTTATCTCTGTCCATTGCATAATAACGACCAACAACAGAAGCAATTTTCCCAGTAGAATTTTTCAAATGATTTTCAAGATTGGTGATATATCCCAATCCACTTTTAGGATCCGTATCTCTTCCGTCTGTAAAAGCATGTATGAATACATTTTGTAATCCATTTGCTTTAGCAATATCACATAATCTATGTAAATGTTTTTGAGATGAATGAACACCACCTTCAGAAACCAATCCTATAAAATGAACTGATTTATTATTGTTTTTAGCATAATTAAATGCATCAACAATTACAGGATTTGCATCAATTTTATTTTCTTTTACCTCTTTGTTAATTTTTGCAAGGTCTTGATATACCACTCTTCCAGCACCAATATTCAAATGTCCAACTTCTGAGTTTCCCATTTGCCCATCTGGCAAGCCAACATTTTCTCCTGATGTTTTTAAAGTTGAATGTGGATATTTTTTATACAAACTATCCACAAAAGGAGTGTTTGCCTGAGCTATCGCATCTGATTTTGAGCCATCGCCAAGTCCCCATCCATCAAGAATTATAAGTGCTACTTTTTTCATATCTACGAATAACGAATGTTTACGAATTTACAAATTGAAATTGCTAAAAATTATTTCAAATTTACTTCCTTTCGGAGAGTTATTTTTTACTTTTATTGCTCCTTTATTTTTTTCAACCAATGTTTTTACAATGTATAAACCAAGTCCAGTACCTTTTGCAGAGCGCGTTTCTTCATTCCCAATTCGGTAAAATTTCTTAAAAATATTTTGCTTTTCTTCATCCGAAATTCCAATACCCTGATCTTCCACCGAGAGTTTTATTTGATTATTTTCTTGCTTTAAAGAAACTATAATTTCGCTTCCTTTTCCAGAATATTTAACTGCATTTTCAATTAAGTTTGATAAAATGGAGTGAACACTTTCAGTATCAATTTCTAAAAACAAATTCTCTTGAATGTTACTTTTTACAATATGTGTAGAGCTATGTAGTTTAGTTTCGCTTGCCAAAATAGATTTTACCACTTCAGATAAATTTATTTTTTCTGATTTTACATTCAAATCAATCGTTTCAATTTTTGCAGCCAATAAAATATTTTCAACTAGAGAGTTTAATCTATCGGTATCCTTTATTGCATTTGCTAAAATTTCTTGTTGTTTGGCTTTATCTAATTCTCTTTTTTGTAAGGTCTCCAGCTGTAATCGGGTAGAGGCGATTGGTGATTTTAATTCGTGTGTTACCGAAAGTAAAAAGTTTTTTTGCTGCTGTGCAAATGCAGCTTCTTTTTTAATGCTGTTTCGAATTTTCAAAAACCCTAACAGAAGTAAAAAGAAAAATATGGTTGATTCACCCACTACCATCATCCATTTTGAATGAAGTTTTTTAGCAAGTTCTTCACCAGATTTTATAATCTCTTCAGGACTTCCTGCTTTTTGAACAATCAAATCTTTTTTCAAATAAATAACTTCATTATTTAACTCAATCAATAGCCAAGCCCATGATAAAAATTGCAGAAATACATAGGCAACTAATAGATAGAAGAAAAAGAGTGCTGTGGAATTTTTCTTTTGCATTTTGGTGAACAAAGATAGTTATTCGAGTGTTAAAAAAGCAGATATTTGCACCTTAATTATGGGATCATACAGCGCACTTTTATTTCGATTTATAATTCTAACAGTTGTTATTTTATTAATTGACTTTTATGTTTTTAAAGGCATAAAAGCAGCTACACAAGGTATTTCAGACCAAAGAGCTAAAATCATATTTTGGGTTTATTGGGGATTAAATATTGCAATGATGATTGCATGGATTTTAGGGTTGGCAAAATTTTCTACTCACAAAGGTCCTGGTTCAGTATTGTTTCAAACAATTTTCGGAATACTCATTTTATTTTTTGTGCCTAAATTAATTTTTAGTTTGTTTTTATTAACCGAAGATGTTTACAGATTAATAAGAGCAATAGTTGTTCTCCTAAAAAATAATGTATTCAGTGATTCCGAGCCATGGCAGTACTTTGAGAGTAGAAGAAAATTTGTTAGCCAAGTTGGATTGGCAATTGCAAGCATCCCATTTTTAGGGATTCTTCATGGCATAACTTTCGGAAAATACAAATACACCATTCATCGCGTGAACCTTAAATTTAAAGATCTTCCTGATGCCTTTGATGGATATACAATCACCCAAATTTCGGATATACATAGTGGAAGTTTTGATGATGCAACAAGAGTTGAAAAAGGAGTTGCATTGATAAATTCTCTCAATTCTGATTTGATTTTATTTACTGGAGACATTGTAAATACTACAAGTGATGAAATGGATGAATGGAAAGAAACATTCAAGAAAATAAAATCATCACATGGAGTTTATTCTGTTTTTGGCAACCATGATTATGGTGATTATACCCAATGGAATTCGCCAGAAGAAAAGCATCAAGACCATGAAAAATTGAAATCAATTCATAAAGAAATTGGTTTTAGATTGATGCTCAATGAAAATGTGAAGATTGAAAAAGATGGACAGCATATTTCTTTGATTGGTATTGAAAACTGGGGTTTGCCGCCATTTCCACAATACGGTGATTTGAATAAAGCTTTGAATGGAGTAGAAGAAAATGCATTTAAAATTTTAATGTCGCATGACCCATCGCATTGGGATGCGCAAGTATTAAAACATAGCACACACATTCATCTCACACTTGCAGGACACACACATGGCTTTCAGTTTGGTATAGAAATTCCAGGAATAAAATGGAGTCCTGTGCAATACCGCTATCCTCGCTGGGCTGGTTTATATGAAAAGGCGGAAAAGTATTTGTATGTAAACAGAGGTTTTGGTTTTATTGGTTTCCCAGGCAGGGTAGGCATTTGGCCTGAGATAACTTATATTACTTTGAATAAGGCATAGTCTTATCTTTTTTCTGCGCACGAATCATTTCCCCAAAGTTTTGTTTTAAATAAAGTGCAGAAATAATTAATGCAATTCGTTTGCTTTTGGTTTCAATAGTTTTAGCAGTATCTACCCAATCAGAAAAATATTTTTGATTTGACTTTGAAAGTGATTTAAAAAATTCCAACGCTTCTTTTTCATCATTCAAACATTCCATTAAATCTGCATTTATTTTAATTTCCTGAGTGTCTTCTATCATTTGCACCTTTACCATTGTCCCGTGTTTTTTGCCAATTCCTTTTCGGTGTGTAGCATTTAAAGGCATCATAAATTCTCCTTTGCCCATTGGCATCAACGCAATTTTTTCAAAGGAATAATCATCTAGTTTCCCTTTTACCCGAAATGATTTTTTATTTCCGGGTTTTAGTTTTTGAGCAATATCAGCAGGAATGTCGATGTAAGTCCAACCGGTTTTTTCACCTTGTTTAGCAAACTTTTTTATGATGGTGGTAAAAGAAATCATTAAAAATATTTATCAACCTATTGATTGGGCTGAAGCCCATTATGTTTGCATCTATTATATCCCACAACCTAAAGGTTGTGGCTATTAGCCCCGACTTTTAAGTCGGGGAAAAATAAAACAAAAATATTTCGGGTTTTAACCCAAATCTTTACACTGTTTTTTCTTCCCAAATCATACACAGATGAATAATTGTTTCTACGGCTTTTTGCATATCCTGCACCGAAACCCATTCGTGTTTGGAATGAAAAGCGTGTTCGCCTGCAAAAATATTTGGGCATGGTAATCCCATAAACGAAAGTCGTGAACCATCAGTTCCTCCCCTGATGCTGCTTAACACAGGTTTTATTCCTGCTTTTTTCACAGCTTCAACAGCATATTCAGTAATTTCAGGATGCTTGTCAAGCATTACTTTCATGTTGCGGTATTGTTGCTGCACTTGAAAATCAAAAGAAGAGTTTGGATATTTTTTCAAAACTTTTTCTGCAATATTTTTTAAAATAGTTTCGTGTTCTTGTAATTTTCCATCTGTAAAATCACGGATAATAAATTTGATTGTAGCTTTTTCAATTAATCCATTGATAGAAGTGGGATGAATGAAACCTTCTTTCTTTTCAGTTGTTTCAGGCGATAATGTATCTTTCGGAAGATTGTCAACTATCTCTCCTGCAATTTTAATTGCACTCTCCATTTTATTTTTCGCAAAACCGGGATGTGTACTCACACCATGAATAGTAAGCGTTACTCCATCAGCCGAAAAGGTTTCATTTTCAATATGACCAATTGTTTCACCATCCATAGTGTAAGCAAAATTTGCAGCTAATTTTTTCAAATCCGCTTTATCAACACCTCTTCCAATTTCTTCATCAGGAGTAAAAAGAATTTTTATTGTTCCATGTTTTATTTCAGGGTGCGTGATTAAAAAATTAGCAGCGTCCATAATTTCAGCAACACCTGCTTTGTTATCTGCTCCAAGTAAAGTAGTCCCATCAGTAGTGATAATATCATTACCAATTTGATTTAATAACTCAGGATGTTCAGCAGTTTTAATAATTTGAGTTGTATCGTTTGGCAATACAATATCTTTCCCGTTATAATTTTTATGCACGATTGGATTTGCATTTTTTCCTGTGCAGTCAGGCGATGTATCGATGTGTGAACAAAAACAAATGACAGGAATATTTTTATTTGATGTAGCAGGAATAGTTCCATATACATATCCATTTTCATCCATGTGAGCATCCGCAATTCCGATTTCTAAAAGTTCTTTTACCAATACTTTTCCTAAATCTTTTTGTTTCTCAGTAGATGGACAAGTGGGAGATTCAGGGTCAGATTGCGTATCAATTTTTACATAACGCAAAAATCTTTCTGTAACAGTGTGATTGATTTGTGGAAGCATAAGTTATTTTTAGAGTATTACAAAAGTAGAAAATCCAATAGCAAGTTATAGCTTTTTCTTTTCTAGGTATTTTTCTATCAATCTTGAAACTGCAATTTTTTTCAAATCCTTCAAGGGAATTGTTTTTGTTCCTTTAAAAGAAATTGCCGATGGCGATATTTTCACTTCAATAAAAGTGGCATAAATAATTTGATGGCTTAAAATATGCTTGTATTCTTCAGAAACGGATTTAATTATTACTTTCTTTTTTCCGAAAATAGCTTTCCATTCCTTACTTAAAAATAAATTTTCGGGAGAAATTTGTTCTTTCAATTCTATTAAAGGAAAATCATACAAATTTTTCCAAATATCGTTTTCTGTTCTTTGCCTTACAAATATATTCTTGTCATCATTTACTACTATATAATATAGGTAACGCAATTTTTGTATCGCAGATTTATTCTTAACCGGGAATAGTTGCACTTGATTTTTTTCATACGCAACACACATGTTATTGAAGATGCAATCTCTGCAATTAGGAGAAGTTGGCTTACAATGGGCAGAACCAAACTCCATGATAGCTTGATTAAAAAGCGCAGGATTTTTTTTGTCTAAAAGTTCCTGGGCAATTTTTGTAAATTCTTTTTTGGCAGCTGGAGAATTAATCGGAGTTTTAATTCCAAAAATTCTGGAAAGAACTCTGAATACATTTCCATCAACTACTGCATGTGGCAATCCAAATGCAAAAGAGGCAATTGCCGCAGCAGTATATTCTCCCACGCCTTTAAGTTTTATTAATTCATTGTACGAAGCTGGAAAATTTCCTTCATAATCAGTGCAAATTATTTTTGCTGAAGCATGTAAATTTCTTGCTCGTGAGTAATAGCCAAGCCCTTGCCATAGTTTCAAAACCTTTTCTTCTTTGGCTTTTGCAAGATGTTTTACAGTTGGAAATTCTTTTGCAAATTTTAAATAATAACTCATTCCTTGTTCTACACGCGTTTGCTGAAGAATAATTTCAGAAAGCCAAATGAGGTATGGATTTTTTGTATTTCGCCAAGGCAAATCACGTTTTTTGTGTTTATACCAAGAAATTAATATGTCCGAAAAATGATTCATTTGTTATTTGCCGACAAAACTATAACACATATTCTTCTTTTTAGGGGTTAAATCGAAAACTCTGAAAACTATTTTTTGGATATAGTTAAAAAACTATCTTTGCACCCCGAAAAGAATAACGTATATTAATTCATTGATTTTAAACTTAATAATAAAATGACAAAAGCAGAAGTAGTTTCAAAAATTTCAGAAAAAACAGGAATGGAAAAAATGCAAGTTCAAACAGCAGTTGAAACTTTCATGAAAGTAGTTAAGGATTCTATGAGCGATGGAAACAGCGTTTATTTAAGAGGGTTCGGAAGCTTTATTGTTAAAAGACGTGCACAAAAAACTGCGCGTAACATTTCTAAAAATACAGCATTGGTTATTCCTGCACATTATATTCCTGCATTTAAACCAGCTAAATCATTTGCTTCTCGCGTTAAGAAAAACGTAAAAGCATAGTTCACTTTTAAAATACAATCATGCGGTCGTTAACTAAATTGCAAATTATTGTAATTGCGTCTGCAATTGTATTGTTCGTTCTTTTATTATTTGCTAATACCAAACCTTCTGTAAAGGAAGAAGTTGCTCAGCAAAATGCATCAGCTGAGATAAATGAATCGGATTTATTGCAACTGGAGATAGATTCATTGCCGTCAGAATTAAAAGTAAAAGCTATTTCATTTGAAGAATTGCTCAAAACTACCTCAAATGATAAAAAAAGTGTGCTTTTAGACTCCATTGTACATTTTTACGATGATGCTCAAAAACCCTTCCTCTCAGCCCACTACTACCAGCAAATAGCCGAATTAAACGGGAGCGAAGAAAATTGGAATAAAGCCGGAAATCGATTTTATACTTCGGTAGGATTTGCCAAAGCCAACGAAAGAACATATCTTTACGGCCGAGCAATAAAATGCTTTGAAAAAGTTCTTGTAATTAATGACGCAAATTTATCAGCAAAGACAAGATTAGGAGCTTGTTACGTTGAAGGTACTGCCGATCCAATGAAAGGAATTACTTTACTTAGAGAAGTTGTAAGTAAAGATTCTACTTTTGTGGAGGCGCATGTTACTTTAGGTTTCTTTGCTATCAAATCAGGACAACTTGATAAGGCAGCAGAAAGATTTAATAAAGTATTAGCAATCAAACCCGATTACGTTGAGGCATATTTGTTTTTGGCCGATACATATGAGAAGTTGCAAGAAAAAGATAAGGCAATAGATGCATTAGAAAAATACATAAATAAGGTTGATGATGTAACCATAAAAACCGAGGTACGGAATTACATCAACAAACTTAAAAACAGTTAAAAACAAACAGTTATGCCAAGCGGAAAAAAAAGAAAAAGACATAAGATTGCTACTCACAAACGCAAAAAACGTTTGAGAAAGAACAGGCACAAAAAGAAATAATTTTTTATTGTCTTGATAAACAAAAATACCGAACGGCATTGCTGTTCGGTGTTTTAGCTTACCATCTTTCCGCTATTACCATCCCTCGGTTTTACAAAGATTGCACGTGCTTAACGCTGCAACCTAAAAAAATTACTCGTGATGAACGAACTTATTATTGATGCGTCTGGAGGCGAAGTTGTTATCGCTCTTTTAAAAGACAAGCGACTTATTGAGCTGCATCGTGAAAAAAACAACCAAAATTTTGCGGTCGGGGATATTTATCTTGGGAAAGTTAAAAAAGTAATGACCGGACTCAATGCTGCATTTGTGGATGTGGGATATGAGAAAGATGCTTTTTTACATTATTTAGATTTAGGTCCTCAGGTAAAATCGCTTAATAAATTCACCAAGCAAATTCAAACTGGGAAGCAAACCACATCTAATTTGATGTACTTTAAATTAGAAGAAGACATTAAAAAAGATGGCAAGATAAATCAGATTGTTTCGCAAGGAGAACAGATACTTATTCAGATTGCCAAAGAACCAATTTCCTCAAAAGGTCCAAGAATTACTTCCGAAATTTCCATGGCTGGAAGGTTTTTGGTTTTAGTTCCATTTGCGGATAAAGTTTCAGTATCTCAAAAAATAAAAACGCGCGAAGAAAAAGAAAGATTAAAAAAACTTGTTCAAGGAATAAAGCCAAAAAACTTTGGAGTAATTGTTAGAACAGTTGCCGAAGACGTCTCTATTACCGAAATAGAAAATGATTTGAAAGAGTTGATGGATAAGTGGAATGAATGTTTTGAAAATTTCAAAACAGCAAAACCACCACAAAAAATAGTTGGGGAGATGAATAGAACCAATACTATTTTACGTGATATGCTTAATGATTCTTTTGGAAGCATTGCCGTAAATGATGCAAAAATTTATGAAGAAATTAGAACTTATCTAAAGAGTATTTCTCCGGAGCAAGAAAAAATTGCAAAATTTATTAAAGGTCCCGTTCCAATTTTCGATCAATTAGGGGTAGATAAGCAAATAAAAGCGCTTTTTGGTAAAACAGTTACCATGAAAACGGGTGCTTATTTGATAGTAGAGCACACTGAAGCGATGCACGTAATTGATGTAAATAGCGGTCATCGAGCAAAGTCAGATAGTAGCCAAGAAGAGAATGCACTCGAAGTAAATTTAGAAGCAGCGGTTGAAATAGCACGCCAATTGCGTCTTCGCGATATGGGTGGAATTGTAGTTGTTGACTTTATTGATTTGCATAATCCAAATAACAGAAAAATTCTTTATGAAAAAATAAGGGATGAAATGAAAACGGATAGAGCAAAACA
>CAYPEC010000033.1:0-5782 GCA_964409625.1 uncultured Bacteroidia bacterium
CCATACCCATACGTTTTCTGAAAAGTGATGGTTTGGGCAGATAGGGAAATAGAAAAATAGAGAAATAGAAAAATAGCTATCTTGTTTTTTTTCATCTAAACAAATTTAATAAAAAATGCTTAGCTAAACACAAGCATTATTAACATTGCCAATGTTTTACAGTTAACAAGAACTCTTTATTTTTAAAAATTATGTTCTTCTAAAACACTACTTGCTTTTATTCACAGATTTAAACAAAGGTTCTTTCTTTGGAGGAAAGAGTGTTTTATCGAGATTATCTTTTATTTGTTGCGAGATTTTAGAAAAATTTTCAGTTATAATTGCCTTTGGTTTATTTTGATTGTAAGAAAAACGAGAAGTTGCAATACCTGAATTTATTGAATTTCCAGAGGCATCTACAATTGTATAGTGAACGGTAACTTCACGTTCAAATGCTTCAGATGAATTTATATCCACAATTGATTTTGGTTCATTTTTTATATCTAATTCATTGATAAAAACAAAAGTATTGGCTCCATATTTATTCGATAAATAACTAAGCATATCAGAAGCAATAATTTTTGTATTCATAAATCTTTTTCCGCTTTTCATTCCTGTTTCTAACTGCCCATTTTTTATTCCAGCGCTATTTTGTTCTTGTTCTTTTCCTGTTTTTATTTTTCCATTATTGTTTTCAGGAACGGCAATATAATCGTATCCAACAGATTCGTAGATATACTCTAAATCCTTTGCAGTCTTTACAGAATCTTCAAGCAAGGAATAAGTATTGAATTTCTTTTTTAGTTCTGTTGAAATGAAAAAAAGCAGGTCGCTACGAAATTTATTTCTGATTTGATTAGCAGTCCATTTAGTTTCCTCATTTACTTTTTTGTCTATTTGAGACATATAAAGTTTCGGTTCAAAAGGGATTATGAGAACATTAAAATTTTCTGGTTTAGACTCATCTGTCTTATCAATTTTAGTTTTTAATTTATCTGTTTTGTCTTGCTTTTCAATAGTAGTATTTTGAGAATAAGAAAAGAAACAAGATGTAAGAAACAAGAAACAAGAAATCGAAAAAATTCTCATAGGATGAAAAATTTATTTTCCAAAAAGTTTAAAAATATCGTTTCCGTTTGCGAACAACAACAATGCCAACAGCAAAATCATTCCTGCATATTGGGCATACTCCATTATTTTTTCATTTGGCTTTCTTCCTGTAATTACTTCGTATAATAAAAACATTACATGTCCTCCATCTAAAGCAGGAATTGGTAATATATTCATAATAGCTAATGCAATAGATAAGAAAGCCGTAAACATCCAAAAGCGTTGCCAATCCCATGTTGGAGAATATGCTTTGCCAATAGAAATAAACCCACCAACTTCTTTTGAAGCACCTTTAACTGTGAATAAAACATTAAACTGTTTAATGTAATTTTCCATTGTTTCTTTTCCTTTTTTTATACCTGCTGGGAATGATTCAAAGAAGGTATATTTTTTTGTTTTGATTTCAAAAAAATCGAGTTCAGTTTTCCCATAAAATCCAATTCGTCCTTCTGGTGATACAGGGATTGTAAAGTGTAGCGTATCAGAATTTCTTAACGCAAGTATTTCAACCTTTTTATTTTTATTTTTTTGAATTTCTTTTTTGAAATCTTGATAATAAATTACAGAGATTCCATTGATAGAGATTAATTTATCTTCTGGTTTAAGCCCAGCTTTTTCAGCAGAGTCTTTTGGTTCCAATGAATCAACAATACAAGGAATGCGAGGAGTAACAAAAGAAGTTTTGTGTTTTAGCATATCGCTCAAAATTTCTTCAGCGATTGGGATATTTAATTTTTCTCCTTCTCTTTCAACTTGTATTGAGCTTGCTTTGTTTATTAGTATTTCAAGCGGAATAGAATTGAAACTATCAACTTTTTTATTATCAATTGAAATTACTTTATCTCCATCTTTTAATCCTGCTTTTAGTGCAAGTGAATCACAAGCGATTCCATATTTTGCATTTTCAACAGGCAGATATTGTTCTCCCCAAGCAAACAAAACCATTGCATAAATAAATACTCCGAGAATTACATTTACAGTAACTCCGCCAAGCATAATTATTAATCGTTGCCAAGCGGGTTTAGCTCTAAATTCCCATGGTTGAGGAGGTAATTTCATTTGCTCTTTGTCCATGCTCTCGTCAATCATTCCCGATATTTTTACATAACCTCCAAGTGGCAGCCAGCCAATTCCATATTCTGTATCGCCTCTTTTTATTTTGAAAAGAGAAAACCAAGGATCGAAAAACAAGTAGAATTTTTCCACTCGTGTTTTAAATAATTTTGCTGGAATAAAATGTCCTAACTCATGTAGAACAATTAATATTGATAAACTTAAAATAAGCTGCAGTGCTTGTGTCATAATGATTTTTCTCCTACTCTATATTTTTATTAACTCGTTAGCTTTAGCTCTTGTTTCGGTGTCACTTGCTACATAATCTTCGTAGCTTGGTTTTTGTATAAACGAAATTTTTTCCAAACAATTCTCAATCACATCGCTCATTTCTAAAAAACCAATTTTGTCTTTTAAAAATGCTTCAACAGCAACTTCGTTTGCTGCATTTAAAACGCAAGGAGAATTTCCTCCTTTATCCATAGCGTGATATGCTAGTGCAAGATTACGAAAAGTTTTTGTGTCGGCATTTTCAAATGTGAGTGAAGGATAATCCATAAAATTAAATCTTGGAAAATTGGATTTTAATCTTTCTGGATAGCCCATTGCATATTGTATAGGAAGCTTCATATCAGGTAAACCCATTTGCGCTTTCATGCTTCCATCAGCAAATTGAACAATGGAATGAATAATACTTTGCGGATGAACAATTACTTCTATTTGCTCTTTCTTTAAATTGAATAACCATTTTGCTTCAATTACTTCAAGCCCTTTGTTCATCAATGATGCAGAATCTATAGTAATCTTTGCTCCCATCACCCAATTAGGATGTTTTAGCGCTTGTTCTTTTTTTACTGATGCTAAAAATTCTTTTGTTTTCCCTCTGAAAGGACCACCAGAGGCGGTCAAATAAATTTTTTCTATGGGATTGTGAAATTCCCCTGCCAAGCATTGAAAAATAGCCGAATGTTCTGAGTCAACAGGGTAAATATTTACACCTTTTTCTTTTGCCAATGCAGTTACTAAATCCCCTGCAACCACCAATGTTTCTTTATTTGCTAAAGCAATTTGTTTTCCTGCTTTTATTGCAGCAATGGTTGATGCAAGTCCTGCATAACCTACTATTGCAGCAAGAACCATATCAATGCTTTCCATCTGTACAACTTGGGACAAAGATTCTTCTCCCGCAAAAACTTTTATATCATGTTTTGATAAAGCATCTTTTACAATCTGATATTTGCTTTTATCAGAAATTACAACTGCGTTGGGTTCAAATTCTATGGCTTGTTTTATCAATAAATCAGCATTTCCATTAGCAGCTAAAACTTCAACAACAAATTTTTCTTTCTGTTCGCGAATAACATCGAGTGCCTGTGTTCCAATAGAACCAGTACTTCCAAGAATTGCTATATGTTTTTTATTTTCGCTCATATAATTAAAATACCATATATTCTTGAGGGTTTACAGCATTCCCATTATACCAAAGTTCAAAGTGCAAATGAGGTCCTGTAGTTAATTCCCCCGAATTTCCAATAATTGCAATCACTTCTCCCGCTTTCACAAATTGTCCAGTTTTTTTCATCAATGCGGAGTTGTGTTTATACACTGAAACCAGATTGTGTGAATGTTGTATTTGAATCAAATATCCTCCATCTGCTGTCCAACCAGAATATATAATAGTTCCATCAAGTGTGGCTTTAATAGAAGAATTTTCTGGTGCAGCGACATCAACTCCTAAATGTTCTTCTTTAAAATTAAAAGAAGATGTTACTAATCCTTTAACGGGAGTAAAAAATATAAAACTACTTATCCCATTTTTTACTTCTGTATTTTCGCCAGTGCTTAAGCTGTATTTATCCGCTGCTTCAATTTCAGCTCTTAGCGCTGAATCTTCTTTTGAGGGCGGAGCGTCTATTTCGTTATACTTTAATGTACTATCTTTTTTCATTGCTTCTGGGTCAGGTATTGTTTTGCCAGATATCACATCATTTAAATTTTGAATATAAATATTTTTTGATTCCATATCTTGTTCGATGGAATCAAGCTTAGAAGTAAGATAAATGAGTTGTCTGCGCATATTTACATCAGCATAACCAGGAATGTATTCGCGCAATGGAGTAAAAGCAATCAAACTGATGATTAAAATAATAAAAGCGATAATAACAGTTCCATTTAGTGTAAAAAAGCCAAGTGGGGTGAGTTTCAATGAAAAGCGCTCTTCAAACGTATCATCATTCATAATAACAAGGCGATACCTGTTTTTGATACGATTGATGAGTTTTCTCTTTTCTGGTTTTTCCATTGGGGTACAAATATCTAAAAAAGGTAGCAGTATGCCGAAAATAAAATAAATTTGTGGTTTATACGTTTATAGAAACTCTTGAATTTTAAAGCAAATAATATCACTTATAAAATAGCATCTGTTGTTGCTATGCTTTTATTTTTTTCTTGCTCTACAAGAAAGAATACTGTCTTTCATCGCACCTTTCATAATATTACTTCTCGCTTCAATGGTTATTATAATGCAAATGAGATTATAAAAGAATCAGTTAAGCGCCTTGAAAAAGGCCATCAGGATGACTATACAACAATACTCCCTGTGTTTATTTATGGTACCGAAGCAGAATCAAAAATGCTTTATCCTGAAATGGACAAAGCAATTAAAAAAGTTTCATTGGTTATTCAGCGTCATACTATTAAGGACAGAAAAAGCAATGAAATTGCGGGCGCTGTTAGGTGGATAGATGACAACTATATGGTATTGGGCAAAGCTCATTTTTACAAGCACGACTTTTTCTCAGCCCTTGAATCCTTTGATTATGTTGCAAAAAAGTACAAAGATTTTCCGGCAAAATATAACGGAATGATTTGGTCTATTCGAGCAAATAATGAGGTTGGTAGTTATTCGAAATCACAAGAACTAATAGATTTTTTAAATAATGATAAAGCTCTTCCTAAGAAACACTACAAAGAGTTTGCAGCTGTTTCGGCCGATTATTTCATTAGGATAAACAATATAGATGCTGCAATTAAGCAACTTTCAAAAGCGGCTGCTATTTCACACAAAAAGTTAGAGAAAGCAAGATTTAGCTATATCCTGGCTCAATTGTACAAAAGCAAAGGCGATTCAAAAAAGGCGCAAGTTTATTTTTCGCAAGTGTTAAAGTTGAAGCCAGATTATGAAATGTATTTCAATGCAAAATTAAATAAGCTAACTACATTTTCTACTGAGCAAAATACACTCGCAAAAAACAAAAGAGAGCTTACTAAAATGATAACCGATGAAAAAAATAAAGAATATTTAGACCAAGTATATTACGCCCTTGCAACCATCGAAGAAAAAGAAAGCAATATGAATGGAACGGTTGACTACCTAAAAAAATCAGTAGCATCAAGCGTAGATAATAAAAATCAAAAAGCACTTTCCTATCTAAAATTAGGAGACATTCATTTTACTGCCGAAAAATATCCTCCTGCACGTTCATATTACGATAGCACATTAATTTTTCTCTCTAAAGGATTTAAAAATTATGATTTGATTGCCGATAGAAAAGAATCTCTAAATAGTTTGGTTGATAATTTAAACATTATTACCCTTGAAGATAGTTTACAAAAACTTGCTTTGATGACTGAAGAGCAA
>CAYPEC010000033.1:5882-10216 GCA_964409625.1 uncultured Bacteroidia bacterium
CCTACTGCAGTAAATTTCGGAATAACAGAGTTTGTTAAAAAATGGGGAAACCGTAAAAGCGAAGACAATTGGAGGCGATTGAATAAAGAATCAGACAATAATTTTCAAACACAAAATCAGGATGATGACAGTGATACAAGCAAAACAAAAGCTATTTTAAATTCGTCTCTAAGTTCTAAATCCCCAAAAAGCCATGAGCAATTTTTGAAAAATATTCCATTTACGATAGAGCAGAAAAAGAAATCAAACGACAAAATTATTGAAGCATACTATAATGCAGGATTGATATACAAAGAGCGTTTTCAGTTGAATAAAAATTCAGCCGAAATGTTTGCTACGCTTAATAATAGATTTCCGGAAAATAAATATAAACTCAATGCTTATTTTCAATTGTATAGATTATATCTTACAATGAATAATCAAGAAAAATCAGACTATTACAAAAATTTGATTTTAACTAATTATCCAAATACAGAATATGCTAAAATTATTCAAAACCCTGATTATGCAACACAATCAAATGCAAGTAGGAGTGATGTGGAAATTTTTTACAACGAAACTTTTTTTGCATATAACGATGGAAAATATCCAGAAGTAATAGTTCGTTGTAGACAAGCAGATAGCGCTTTTGCCACATCAAAGCTCGCACCTAAATTTGATTTTTTAAAAGCTATGGCATTAGGAAAATCTGGAGATAAAAATTCATTTGAAGCTGAATTAGTAAGAATAACAATTGAACACCCTAAAACACAAGAGAGTGCAAAAGCTCAAGAATTGTTGGACCTGATAGCTCGAATTAAAAATCCAAGCATAGCTGCAAATGAAGCCAAGGCGGACAGCACAAAAAAAGAAACTTACATATTTAAAGAAAACGATGAATTTTATTGTGCAATAGTAGTTAAGCCCGGAAAATCGGATGTAAACAAGTTCAAAATTTCTTTGTCAGATTTCGATTCTCAAAATTTTAGTGTTCAATCATTAACCGTTAATGCAAGCTTTTTAGATGCTCAAAAGCAGTTGGTTTATGTTACAAAATTTATTGACAAGAAATCTGCAATGGATTACTATAATTTTTTGAAAGATGACACTAAATGTTTGAAACATTTAGAGCAAGGCATGTTCGACATCTTTATTATTTCAGCCCAAAACTTCGCTGTATTTTATAAAGAAAAGTCAGTAGAAGAGTATTTGGCCTTCTTTAATGAGAAGTTTTTAAAATAGCTTTATTTCAACAATTTAGCATTCTGTTATAAATTTTCTCATAAAAAACACTCTAAAAGTTAGCATTTTCAAAACTTATTCACTACCTTTATCGTATCAGACAGTAAAAAGTATGACGGAATCAGAAATGATTAAGGGCTGTTTGAAGTTTAATCGTCATGCTCAGTCCGTTCTTTTTAATACATATTCTTCATTGTTGATGGGGGTTTGTTGTCGGTATTCAAAATCAATTGAGGAAGCCAAAATTGTTTTGGCGGAAGCATTTGTCAATATTTTTGAAAAAATAAAACAATATCCAAACTCACAACTTTTAGCGGATTGGCTAAAAAAAACAACAATTGAAACTGCGGTTGCTTTTCAGAAAAGGAATAAAGCCGAGTATAGAATAGTGAACACAGTTAATGCATCAAAAGGAGATGAGCATTTTGAAGTTGGATATGATCAACTTGTGTTTGCGGATGAAGAAGAGTGCGTAAAGGCCTTAAATTTATTAACGCCAGCATATCGAAATGTATTTAATTTAGCGCAAATAGATGGCTATAGTATTTCTGAAATATCAGTAGTACTTGAGGTGGGTGAGGATACGGTTAAACAGAATCTTGAAAAAGCGAGTTATAATTTTAGAAAAAATTTAAGTCAATTAATACCAAACAGAGTATGATTCTTAAAGAAAACGAACAACAACTTTTAAATCAATTAAAAGAAACTTTGGGCAACTACAAGTCTGAGGCGGAAGTTGATTCTGTTTGGGAAAATATCGACTCAACACTTAACACAAACAAAAAAAATCAATCTGGATTTTTTACACAAGCATTCTTTTTAAAAATTATTACAGGATTAATGATTTTCATTACGGGAATGCTATTCTACCTAAATTTTGATTTAGCAAAGCAAATAGATAAAAGAAAAAAAGTTGCAGATTTGCTCAATTCTCCATCTGATGTTACGGAATTAGTTATTGCATATCCTCAAGAAAAATATTCGGTTAAACCTGATAATGCAAATACATTGGTTGTTTTGACTAAAGAAGAAACAGCTCAAGAATTACTAGTTGAGGAAAAGAAAGTAGAATCGAAAAGGTCAAAAGCTAAAAAAGGTAATTTAGAACAAGTTAAATCAGATACCGAAAAGACATTATTGCCAGCCTCGGATACTTCATTGCCTGAGCATAAAACAACAGAAGGTAGTCCAGTTTCTGATGTAAAAGATGTTACGCCAACACAAAATTTAGTTCCATTAGAAAAATCAGAATCTATAAAAGATGTTAGTGCTAATGAAGCGGTTGTTTCTGAAAAAGATTCAACCAAAGAGGAAAAAATTAAAAAAGCTCGTAGCAATCCTTTCAAAAGCGGAAAGCATTATAATATCCCTTTGAAAAAGAAAAAAAGCAAATAAAGAGCATAACTTTGCTCTGTGATTGATTCCGAAAAACTTTCTTCCATCTTAAAATCATTTCCTGAAAACCCAGGAATATATCAGTATTTTGATTCTGAAAACAAATTGCTATATGTAGGTAAAGCAAAAAATCTTCGTAAAAGAGTATCATCTTATTTCTCTAAAGAACATGATAGCGCAAGATTGAATTTACTTGTCAGAAAAATTTCAGATATAAAATACATTGTAGTTGACACTGAAAGTCAAGCGCTGATTCTAGAAAATAATCTCATTAAAACTCATCAGCCGCGCTACAATGTGATGCTGAAGGACGATAAAACATTTCCTTGGATTTGTATTAAAAATGAGCCCTTCCCAAGAATTTTTTCTACCCGAAAAATTATTCGAGATGGTTCACAATACTTAGGTCCGTTTACATCCGTAAAATCAATGCGAATAGTTTTGGATTTTATAAAACAGCATTATCCGCTTAGAACTTGTAATCTAAATCTTTCACAAGAAAATATTGAAAAGAAAAAGTATAAAGTGTGTTTAGATTTTCATTTGGGATTGTGTAAAGGACCGTGCGAGGGCAGAGAAAAATTAGAGGATTACAACCAGCGCATCTCTGAGATAAAAGAAATTATTAAAGGAAATATATCTTCCATTATAAAACAATTAGACTCACAAATGTCGGAGTTTGCTGAGAATTATGAATTTGAAAAAGCACAACAAATAAAAGATAAACTCGATTCGCTTGAAAAATTCCAAAGTCGTTCGGTGGTAGTTTCTCCGACCATTGAAAACGCAGATGTTTTTTCTATTGATACAGATGAAAAAAGTGGATATGTAAATTATCTGAAAATTGTGAAAGGCGCAATTGTGCAAGGACATACGATTGAATTGAAAAAGAAATTAGATGAAACCCCTGAACAGCTTTTGACATTGGCGATTACAGACTTTCGCCAACGATTTGAAAGTAACTCGAAAGAAATTATAGTTCCTTTTTTACCCGATGCTCAGCTTGAAGAGCTTGAATATATTGTTCCTCAGCGTGGGGATAAGAAAAAACTTTTGGAATTGTCGGAACAAAATGTCAATCAGTATAAAAAAGAAAAAGACAGACAACTTTTACTTGTAGACCCTGAAAGGCATAGCAAACGCATTATGCAGCAAATGATGAAAGATTTGCATTTAAAAGAAGAACCAAGACATATAGAATGTTTCGATAATTCTAATTTTCAAGGGACAAATGCTGTTGCGGCCTGTGTTGTTTTTAAAGATGGCAAACCAAGTAAAAAAGACTATCGTCATTTTAATATTAAAACAGTTGAAGGTCCTGATGATTTTGCTTCAATGGAAGAAGTGGTTTATAGGAGATATAAGCGAATGCTTGAGGAAAAACAACCTTTGCCGCAGTTGATTGTAATTGATGGGGGCAAAGGTCAGCTCTCATCAGCATTAGATAGTTTGCATAAGCTGAATTTAAGAGGTAAAATAGGAATAATTAGTATCGCCAAAAAACTGGAAGAAATTTATTTCCCTGGAGATTCCATTCCGATGCACATTGATAAAACATCTGAAACATTAAGAATTATAAGACATTTAAGAGATGAAGCGCATCGCTTTGGAATTACTCATCATCGGAGTAAAAGAGATAAATCAACGATTAAATCAGAACTTACAGAGGTAGAAGGAATAAGTACAGTAACAGCAAATAAATTATTGCATAATTTTAA
>CAYPEC010000034.1:0-6067 GCA_964409625.1 uncultured Bacteroidia bacterium
AGAGGGATTAAAGAATCTCGTAACGCAAGCAACATAATGGTTGGAATAAAATTATTGGTTGTGTTTTTAGTAATCATCATCGGTGCATTTCATGTTGATACAGCAAACTGGAGCCCATTTATGCCGAATGGAGTTGGGGGAATTTTAAAAGGAGTGTCTGCGGTATTCTTTGCCTACATTGGCTTTGATGCTATCTCTACAACTGCTGAAGAATGTAAAGACCCACAAAGAGATTTGCCAAGAGGAATGATGTTCGCAATTATTATTTGTACTGTTTTGTATATTATCATTTCGCTTGTGTTAACAGGAATTGTTCCTTATTTCAAGCTTGGAGTGAACGACCCATTAGCTTTTGTGTTCAACGAAATTGGCATGACTTGGTTTGGTGGAATTATAGCTGTTAGTGCAGTAGTTGCGATGGCAAGTGTGATGCTTGTGTTTCAGTTAGGACAACCAAGAATATGGATGAGCATGAGTCGTGATGGATTGTTACCAAAGAAATTTTCTAAGATTCATCCGAAATATAAAACTCCTTCTTTCTCTACTATTTTCACTGGAGCGATGGTTATTATTCCAACCATTTTTATTCCCTCAGATGTAATTTTAGATTTAACAAGCATGGGAACTTTATTTGCATTCATATTGGTTTGCGGGGGAGTATTAGTTTTAGAAAACAAAAAGGATATTCCGAGAGGAAAATTTAAAACGCCTTATATCAATTCGCAATTCATCGCTCCAGCTATTTTAATCCTTTCGTTTTTCTTGTTATGGAAATATAATAACGAAGGATTTACAAATTTCTTAAATAATAAATCTGGCGACAGTATTGGTTTTAATGGGTTCTTGGAAAATATTCCGATGTGGATATTTTTTATTGTATGTGTTATAATGACCATTTTAGGAATTGCGAAAAAACTATCCTTAATACCAATGCTTGGATTAATTAGTTGCTTGTATATGATGGCTCAAATAAGCCATACAAGTTGGTTTGGGTTTCTAGTTTGGTTGGTAATTGGTCTTGCCATTTATTTTGGATATAGCATTAAACACAGTAGATTAAATAAAGAAGCGAATAGTAATTTATGATAGCACTCATTACAGGAGCAACAGCAGGTATAGGAAAAGCAACAGCAGAAATTTTTGCTAAACATGGTTATGCTGTAATTATAACGGGTAGAAGAAAAGAGCGATTAGCTGAATTAGAAAAAAGCTTGAAAGAAAAATATAAAGTAGATGTTCTTTCGCTTTGCTTTGATGTTAGAAATTTGAAAGAAGTAGAGAAAGCGATTGACTCAATGTCTTCAGTATGGAAACAGATTGATGTGTTGGTAAATAATGCTGGACTTGCTTCCGGGCTTAGCACAATTCAGGAAGGAAATATTGATGATTGGGAAGTGATGATTGATACAAATGTGAAAGGGTTGTTGTACATCACTCGGAACATTTCACCTATAATGATTGAAAATAACAAAGGTCATATTGTAAATATTTCATCGGTTGCAGGAAAAGAAGTGTATGCTAATGGAAATGTTTATTGTGCTTCAAAACATGCAGTGGATGCGCTTTCTAAAGCTATGCGAATAGACATGCTTCCGCATGGAATTAAAGTAACTAACATTGCTCCTGGAATGATTGAAACAGAATTTTCACTTGTGCGATTTAAAGGTGATGCCGAAAAAGCAAAAAAACCTTATCTCGGTTTGCAACCTTTAGTTGCTGAAGATATTGCCGAAACTATTTACTGGGTTTGCTCTCGACCGGCTCATGTAAATATTAATGATATTGTGATAACGCCAACTGCTCAAGCCAATTCAACTGTATCATTTAGAAAATCATAATATGGAAAAATTATTTGTTGATGCTGACATAAAAAAAGCAAGCACACTTACTTCAGAATTTTATACATCAAAAAGTTATTTTGAAGAATCAAAAGAGAAAATTTTTTCGAGCACATGGCAGTTCATTGGAGATACAGATGAATTGAGAGTTTCTGGGCAGCTGTCTCCGCATACTGTTTTACCTGGGTTTTTGGACGAACCTATTTTATTGGTAAGAGATAAAGATGATTCGATTCATTGTGTTTCGAATGTTTGTACACATAGAGGAAATATTTTGGTTGAACATGCTTGTCATGAAAATCAAATCAGATGCAGGTATCATGGAAGAAGATTTAAGTTGAATGGGGACTTTGTTCAAATGCCTGAATTTGCAGGTGCAGAATGCTTTCCATCCGAAAAAGATAATTTACCAAAAGTTCCATTTGGGAGTTGGGAAAAGCTATTGTTCACTTCCATAAAACCTTCTGTTGCTTTAAATGAAGTGATTGCAGAAATGAAGAAGCGATTATTTTTTCTTCCATTAAAAGAATTCAAATTAGACCCAACTCGCTCTCGTGATTACCTTGTAAAAGCTCACTGGGCTTTATATTGCGAGAACTACTTAGAAGGATTTCATATTCCGTTTGTACATAATTCTTTGAATGCTGTTATTGATTACAATACTTACACAACAGAGATTTATAAATATTCCAATTTGCAATTTGCCTTGTCAAAAGGTGGTGAAGATGTTTTTGATTTGCCCAAAGAATCTCCTGATTATGGCAAAGCCGTTTCGGCTTATTATTACTGGGTTTTCCCGAACATGATGTTTAATTTTTATCCCTGGGGATTATCAATAAATGTAGTTCGGCCAATGGGAACTCAATTGAGCAAGGTTTCTTTTATCACTTATGTTTACGATGAAAGTAAGTTAGGAAGAGGCTCAGGAGCTGAGCTTGACAAAGTAGAACGCGAAGACGAAGCGGTAGTTGAAAATGTTCAGAAAGGAATTAATTCCAGATTTTATGATAAAGGAAGATATTCACCGACACGCGAAACAGGTACACATCACTTCCATCAATTGATTTGTGATTTTATGAATAAGTAATCGTATGAAAAAAATCAAATTCGTTTTATTATCCTTTGCTATATTCATAGCAAGTTGTGGAAATAATAAACAACAAGCAGACTTAATTGTAAAAAACGGAATTGTATATACAGTTGATTCTGTATTTACCGTTGCGCAAAGCTTTGCCGTGAAAGAGGGAAAAATTTTGGCAGTTGGTACAAATAAGGAAATAGAAGAGCAATATGAAAGTGAAACAGTTGTTGATGCACTTGGTCATGCTGTATTTCCAGGATTGATAGATGCGCATTGTCATTTTTATGGATATGGGGTTGATTTAAAAAAGATAAGTCTTTACGGAACAAAATCGTTCGATGAAATACTTTCTATTGTTGCAAAAGAAAAAGACAAACTCTTTTCAGGATGGATATTTGGCAGGGGTTGGGACCAAAACGATTGGGATGTAAAAGAGTATCCCGATAAAACAAAATTAGATAGCTTATTTCCTAATACACCTGTATTCTTACTGCGTATAGACGGACATGCAGCATTGGTCAACTCTGAAGGATTAAGAAGAGCAAAAATTAATGCAAATACCAAAGTTAAGGGAGGGGCGATTGAATATATTTACACATTTAATGAGTCATGGACTCCTCAAGATGAAATAGCAGAAATTAAACATATGGGCTATCCATTTTGGGAGCCAACGGGTTTACTAATTGACAATGCAGTTGATATTGTAAAAAAAGTAATTGCAAATCCATCGCGCAAAGATGAAATTGAAGCATTATTAATTGCACAAAAAAATTGTTTTGAAGTTGGACTAACAACTGTTGATGATGCAGGAATAGATTATAGCACAACTGTTCTATTGGATTCTTTGCAAAAAAATAATTTGCTGAAAATGCGCGTGTATGCTATGCTTACACCCAACGAAGAAAATTTAAATCATTATTTGCAAAAAGGAATTTATAAAACAGAAAGATTATCGGTTCGTTCGTTTAAGTTTTATGCCGATGGAGCTTTGGGTTCAAGAGGAGCTTGTCTTTTAAAAGATTATGCCGACAAAAAAAATCACAAAGGATTTTTATTAAACGAACCGAAATATTTTGCAGAAATGGCTGCTAAAATTTTGGAGAAAGGATTTCAGATGAATACACACTGCATTGGGGATTCAGCCGATAGATTTATTTTAGAAACGTATGGTCAAGTATTAAAAGGCAAAAATGAAAATCGCTGGAGAATTGAACATTGCCAGGTAATGAATGAAAAGGATATAAAATTGTTTCAGGAAAATAATATCATTCCATCTGTTCAGCCAACACATGCTACAAGCGATATGTACTGGGCTAAAGACAGGTTGGGCGAAGAGCGAGTAAAATATGCGTATGCTTACAAAGAGTTATTAAATGCTGCCGGCAAACTTGCATTGGGAACTGATTTTCCGGTAGAAGATATCAGCCCGATAAAAACATTTTATGCTGCTGTAGTTCGCAAGGATGCAAAAGGATTTCCTGAAAATGGGTTCCAGATGGAGAATGCTTTAACACGCGAAGAAACCCTGAAAGGAATGACTATTTGGGCTGCCTACGCCAATTTTGAGGAAAAAGAAAAAGGCAGTATTGAAAAAGGAAAATTTGCCGACTTTGTGATTTTAGATACCGATATTATGAAGTGCGATGCGAAAAAAATTCTGAATACTAAAGTTGCATACACTTATATTAATGGGGAAAAGGTTTTCGGAAAATAGTTAGGCAACCAAACTTTCCGAATTATATTTTTCTCTGATTGTTTCAAGAGTATTGTATAATTCTTCAAGTGATTGGGAAGTAACAAGTGTTGTTTTGTAATCTTTAAAATTAGGCAGCCCTTTGAAATAATTTCCATAATGCCTGCGCATTTCGAGTATTCCCAAAACTCCACCTTTCCATTGAATAGATTTTTCCAAATGAATTTTACAAATATTTACTCGGTCATCAATTACTGGTTTTGCAAGATGCTCGCCTGTTTTTAAAAAATGTTTTATCTCGTTAAAAATCCAAGGATAACCAATACTCGCTCTGCCAATCATAATTCCATCTACACCATATTTATTTTTTAGCTCTTTGGCTTGTTCTGGGGTACTTACATCTCCATTTCCAAAAATTGGAATATGAATGCGAGGATTATTTTTTATTTCTCCAATTAATGTCCAATCTGCGCTTCCTTTGTACATCTGAGAGCGTGTTCTCCCGTGAATAGTAAGTGCTTTTATTCCTATGTCCTGAAGTCTTTCTGCAACCTCAGTTACATTTTTTGTTTTATCATCCCAGCCCAATCTTGTTTTTACTGTAACAGGTCTATCCGAAATTTTTACAATCTCTGAAGTCATTTTCACCATCTTCGGAATGTCTTGTAAAAGTGCAGCTCCAGCTCCTTTACACGCAACATTTTTAACAGGACAACCATAATTTATATCTATCAAATCTGGATTTGCTCTGTTTGCAATTTCTGCTGCTTCGCGCATCGAATCAATATCACTCCCAAAAAGTTGAATTCCAATTGGTCTTTCGTATTCAAAAATATCAAGCTTTTGAATGCTCTTTGCAGCATCACGAATTAATCCTTCAGAAGAAATAAATTCCGTGTACATTAAATCAGCACCATACTGCTTGCAAACAAATCGAAAAGGAGGGTCGCTCACATCTTCCATTGGAGCAAGAAGAAGTGGAAAATCAGGAAGTTCTATGTTGCCTATTTTGAGCATTTGAACTTTAGAATATTAAAAACAATTCGGTTTCCGTTGCGGAGAGGGTGGGATTCGAACCCACGGTACCTTTTGGGTACACACGCTTTCCAAGCGTGCTCGTTCGGCCACTCTGACACCTCTCCTAAAAGTGTAAAACTAAACTTGTTCAGTTTTTTTCTGAGTACGTTTTCTTTCATTTTCGTCTAGTAAAATTTTTCTTAGACGAATACTTTTAGGAGTAATCTCTACATACTCATCCCCCTGAATATATTCCATTGCTTCTTCTAAGGAGAAATTAATTTTCGGAAAAATTCGCATTTTCTCATCTGTTCCAGAAGCACGCATGTTGGTTAATTTTTTTTCTTTAGTAATATTCACTACTAAATCATCCTGACGATTATTTTCACCAATTACTTGACCTGTATAAATAGCTTCTCCAGCTTCAACAAAAAACTT
>CAYPEC010000034.1:6167-8856 GCA_964409625.1 uncultured Bacteroidia bacterium
GGTTCCATTATTTTCATATCGCCTTTGCGTTGGCTTACTAATTCAATTACTTTTCCTGAAAATTCTTGAGGTACATCAACTGTTAAAATTTCAATTGGCTCATGTTTCATTCCATTAATTTCCTTAATGATAACTTGTGGCTGACCAACTTGTAATTCATATCCTTCTCTTCTCATTGTTTCAATTAAGATAGATAAGTGAAGAATTCCTCTTCCAAATACTAAATATGAATCGGCAGAGCCAGTTTCTTCAACGCGCATTGCAAGATTTTTTTCTAGCTCTTTAAATAGTCTATCGCGCAAGTGGCGAGAAGTAACATATTTACCATCCTTACCAAAAAATGGTGAGTTATTAATGGTAAATGTCATGCTCATTGTTGGCTCATCAATATCAATAGGAATAAGCCTTTCTGGGTTTTCAAAATCTGCAATGGTATCGCCAATTTCAAATCCTTCTATTCCAGTTAATGCTACTATTTCTCCCGCTGCTACTTCTTCAGTTGTTTTTTGTTTCCCTAATCCTTCGAATGTAAAAACTTCCTTAATTCTCATCTTCACAATCTTTCCATCTCTTTTCACTAATGATACAGGTTGATTTTCTTTAATCGTTCCTCTGTGAACACGTCCAACGGCTATTCGCCCAACGAAAGAAGAATAATCTAAAGAAGTAATTTGTAGCTGCAAGGTTCCTTCAAGTACAGGTGCAGGAGGGAATGCTTCAGTTATCATATCAAGCAAGTAAGTAATGTCTGATGCTGGGGTTTTCCAATCTGGACCCATCCATCCTTGCTTAGAAGAACCATAAACGGTTTTGAAACTCAACTGCTCTTCAGTTGCACCTAGGTTAAAAAATAAATCAAATACTGAATCATGAACCTCATCTGGTCTGCAATTTGGTTTATCTACTTTATTGATAACAACGATTGCTTTTAATCCTTGTGCTAATGCTTTTTGAAGTACAAAACGAGTTTGAGGCATTGTTCCTTCAAAGGCATCTACAAGTAATAAAACTCCATCAGCCATGTTTAGAACACGCTCTACTTCTCCTCCAAAGTCAGCGTGACCAGGAGTATCAATAATATTAATCTTTGTTCCTTTGTATCTAACAGAAACGTTTTTAGCAAGAATGGTAATTCCGCGCTCACGCTCTAAGTCATTATTATCTAGTATTAATTCCCCTGATTGTTCGTTTTCACGAAATAACTTACCTGTGTGTAAAATTTTATCAACCAATGTCGTTTTACCATGGTCAACGTGGGCAATAATAGCGATGTTGCGAATGTTTAGCATTTGTTTTTTTAATTGAGGGTGCAAAAGTAGTCTTTTTAAGCGAAGGGAGGAAAGAAAAAATCCCGAAAAACATTTTCGGGATTTTTTGAAGATTATTTAGCTTTCTCTTCTTTGGGCTGTTCAGGGATTATAAAAACCTGAGAATAGTCTCTATATCGCATAGGATTAGAGTAATAATTTTTAATTCTTGATTTTAAAAGTCGATAAGTTTCGTCATACCACAATGTCATTATTGGCGCATCGTTAACCATAATCTGTTCGGCTTTCATGAAGCTTTCATAGCTTTCCTCAATTGACTTTGCTTTTTTGCCAGCTTCATATAAGCTATCATAAGCTGCATTTTTATATCGAGGAGAATTTGGAAATGAAGGCGCTTCTAAACTCGCTGGAACAGTAGCTCCATATAAAGTCCATAAGAAATTTTCAGGGTTAGGAAAATCGGCAACCCAAGCAGAGCGGAAAATATCAGAACGAGCATATTTTGCATCGTCTAATTTTTGCCCTTGCGAAACAACATCAAAATCAAGATAAACACCTAAAACTTCACTCAATTGCTTTTGAATTTCTACAACTACATTTGTGTTTTTCGATCCACCACTATTTAACTCCACCTTAACTGTTGGAAATCCCTTTCCATCTTTAAATCCAGCTTCTGCCAAAAGTTTTTTAGCTTTTTCAGGATCATAACCATACCCTGTTACTTTGGTAATATCGTATCCTTTGAAAGAAGGCGGACAAATTCCGTTTTCTGCAGGTCCATAAGCTTCGCCTTTCAAAACTACATCTATTATCTTTTGTCTATTAATTGCGTAGCAAAATGCTTGACGAACCTTAACATCGTCAAATGGTTTTCTAGTCAAATTAAATTCATAGTACTGAGTAATCATTTCAGGTCCTCTTTCTAAAATATACTTTGGATTTTTTCCTTGAAAATCTGCTACGTTAGTTTCAACCATTTCCTTTATAGATTCGGATGGAAGTCCAACAATCATATCGATATTGCCATCTTTAAATTGCGACAATTCTTCTGCCTTTGTTGGAAGAAAGCTTATAATTACGCTATCTAAAAATGGAAGGTTATTTCCAAGAGTATCAGTACCATGATAGTTTGGATTTTTTACCAGTACAACTTTGGTTGAGTTGTCGGGCTGAGAGGTAAATAAAAATGGTCCAGTGCCCGTTCTAATCATTGTTCCGTATTGTTCTACAGCTTCTTTGGGTACTACATAAGCCCCTGGATTTGCTAATGAATAAAGAAAAGTAGAGCTTGGTTCATTCAAGGTTATTTGGATGGTATAATCATCTAAAACTTTTATTCCTGGTAAATTTCCTGGGCTTTTTTTCATTTGAGTTGCATCGTAATATTCATTTGCTCCTAACACTTTATCTTTAAAAGTATT
>CAYPEC010000034.1:8956-10169 GCA_964409625.1 uncultured Bacteroidia bacterium
AGTCTTCCGCCTTTACCTTCGGTCATTCCTTCGGGTGTATTTTTGCAGGAAAATATTGCAACTGATATTATTATTAATAGAAAATATTTTTTCATGGTAGTTGTTTTTCGGAAAATTTAGTGCAAGATTACTGTATATTTCCGTAATAAGCAAATATCGATTTAGTTGTGAATTAGATTAATTGGTCGATTTATTCGTGCTGCTTGGCGTTTCAAAAATAAATATAATTTTATTTTGTAGTTTGGAAATAACACCTTAATATTGCGTCCGATTTCAAAAAGATAGGAAATACTAAATGAAGAAGATTAAATTTATTTTGCTTTTGCTTTTAACCCTTGTGGTTAGCGTTAATGCTAAAAACTTGGTGTTTGAAGGGAACTATCAAGGTAAAAATGTATACGTTCAAAATCCTTTTAGAGGAAGCTCTGGAGTAGGATTTTGCGTTATTGAGGTAATGGTAAATGGTAAAGTTACTACCGATGAAACCAACTCAAGTGCTTTTGAAATTGATTTTAAATCACAACAATTAAAATTAGGAGATAAAGTAGAAGTTACCATTCGTCATAATGATGATTGCGCACCAAAGGTTCTAAATCCTGAAGTTCTTTTACCAAAAAGCACTTTTGAGTTAGTTTCTATAGTAATAGATAAAGTATCCAATGTTTTAAATTGGTCAACAAAATCTGAAACAGGAAAGCTTCCGTATATTGTTGAACAATACAGATGGAACAAATGGGTGAAAATTGGAGAAGTAGATGGAGCAGGAACTCCTGCACAAAATAGCTACTCATTTAAAATAGCACCTCATTCTGGTAAAAACCAATTCCGTGTAAAGCAAGTTGATTATACAGGTCAACCAAAAATATCAAAGCCAACAGATTTCACTTCTCCCGTTCCTGATGTAACATTCACTCCAGCTAAAGTTAGCAAAGAAATAATTTTTTCTTCCGAAACAATGTTTGAAATATATGACCAATACGGTAATATTGTAAAGAAAGGTTTCACCAAACAAGTTGATGCCTCAAACCTTGCAAAAGGAATTTATTATCTGAATTACGATAATAAAATGTCAGAGTTTATTAAGAAATAAATTAATGAAATAAAATATTTGATAATCCCGAAGGAGTTTCTTTCGGGATTTTTTTTGTAACAACATGAAGAAAATAGAACATATTGGAATTGCTGTAAAAAATATTGCTCAGTCAAATGAGTT
>CAYPEC010000035.1:0-6745 GCA_964409625.1 uncultured Bacteroidia bacterium
CGTAACCACAGGAGGCGTAAATTTTACAGTCTCCATAACTGGTGGTGGTGGTGGTGGCGGTGGTGGCGGTTCAGTTTCATCAATAGGTGGCGGTGGTGTTAAATCTACCTGTGTATTGTCCATAGGAACAACTTCTTCTTCAGTTGCTGAAGTTATCCACTGAATTATTTGAGGGGTTAGCACAGCCAATACAAAAACAGAAACTGCAATTACAAGGCCTCTGATAACTGTGCGTTCGTAGCTATTACGAATTACATAGGCACCATAATCTTTATGTCTGCCTTCAAATACCAGTTCGTTTCTACTGGAAGAAACCACATTGGTAAAGTTGTTTAAAAATGATGACTTTGACATTGTATACTGTTTTTACTTAATACCGTTTGCTGTGTTTGCTGCCGTTAAAAGTTCATATTCTGCAGGCATCATATCCACTACTGCATATTTACCAATCATCGAAATATTCAACTCATCTATTAAATCAATCACGTTTTTGTAAATTGCTTTATCATCCGATTTAATCAGAACAGTTAATGCTTCCTTTGCTCCTCTTTCTTTTGAAGATAAACGTTTATATGTTGTATCGGCAATTTCCCTTCGCTTTAACTTATCTTGAAGTTTTAAAACTGCATCACGCGTTGGCTTATTTTTATCCAACAAAATTTTTCTTAATCCATCCTTCGAAAAATCAGTCTTTGAAAGCTGTGTTGGAGGATTTCCCTTCACATTATCTTTTGGATAAAACTCGCCATAGTAATAATACAAAGCATCATCTTTAGTCAAAATAAAAGTCAATGCATTATTAACTTTTTGTTGTTTTGTTTTATCTGGTTCATCAGCAGGAAAGTTAATTTCCATTGCTTTCGGTTTGTTGAAAGTAGATGTTAAAACGAAGAATGTAAGCAACAAAAAAGCCAAGTCCACCATGGGTGTCATGTCTATTCTTGTTGAGGATTTTTTAGCGCGTTTCTTGCCGTGTTTACCACCGCCTCCGCCACCATCACCTGTGTTTACTTCTGCCATAGTTCAAATTAGTTTGTGGTGCTCTCAGTACCATCATCTTCTAAATCGGTAATGAGATTAAACCTGTAAATTTTTTTATCTGTAAATGTTTTGATTACTTCTTTAACAGCAATGTAATTAGTTTGTCCATCAGCTTTAATTGCAAAACGGATTGGCTCTGCATCAAATGGTCTTCCTAATTCTTCTGCTTTTGTTTTTTCTGCTTTTAGCTGTTTTTGAGCTTCGATCCAACCAAACTGAATCCAGTTTCCAAGTTGGTTATCCAATGAATCTAAAGGAATACCAGGAGATTTTATTTTTCCTCTCTCTAAATCTTCCAGCATGATGTATTCTTTAAGATTAGCTATTGGAACTCCAAATGTTGTCATTGCTGCAAAACGCTTTTTTTCAACATCAGTAAATTCAATTTTATATTGTGCTCCCATGCGCTCAAGTGTTTTAATTCTCACAGCAGCATTTGTAATGTTGTAAAATGCTTTACCATCTGAACCAACTGATATCATCATTACGTTATTCGGCAATATTTTATCAGAGACAGATGATGGAGTATCAACAATTACGGGTTCCGTAACTCTAACGGATGCAGTAAGCATAAAGAAAGTAACCAAAAGAAACGCCAAGTCCACCATCGGAGTCATATCCAATGCAGGACTACTTTTTGGCATGTTAATTTTTGGCATAAGTTATTCTTTTAAATAATTAGTTTTTACTTGAAGAAACCGTTTGTACAATACTAAATCCTGCTTCATCCATAGTGTAAGTTAATGTATCTATTTTGTTTGTAAAATAGTTATACATAATAATTCCTATAACAGATCCTATAATTCCAATTGCTGTATTGATAAGTGCTTCAGAGATACCAGTTGCAAGTGCTGTAGTATCAGGTGAACCTGCATTTGAAAGTGCCGCAAATGAACGAATCATTCCGATTACTGTTCCAATTAACCCCCACAAAGTTGCGATAGTAGCACAAGTAGAAATAATCACTAAGTTTTTTGAAAGCATTGGTAATTCAAGTGAAGTAGCTTCCTCCAATTCTTTTTGAACTGCAGCAACTTTACTTTCTTTATCCATAGATGAATCTCCTTTTACGTGTTTATATTTTTCAACTCCAGCACGGATAACATTTGCAAGTGCTCCTTTTTGAGTGTTGCACTCATCGATAGCTCCATCAAGGTTTCCAGAGGTAAGGTTAGATTTTACCGAACGAACAAACGTGTCGATGTTTCCTTTTCCAGTTGCTTTACTAATAGTTATTGCTCTTTCAATTGAAAAAGTAACAATTACCAATACAATAGCCATTAATAATGGCACAATAAATCCACCTTTATACATCATACCAAGAAAATCGCCTGGCTTTGGATGACCTTCAGCATCAAAATGCGATGCATTTCCAAGGACAAACACATAAACTAAAATTCCTACTAATATGCATATCAGAATTGCTGCTGATGCAAACATTGATTTAAACGTGCTGTTTGAGTTTTCGCTGCTCATACTTTTTTGGTTTTAAGTTATTTTTTGGTTTTTAATTATTAGATGCAAAGTTTTTTATTTTCCATAAAAACTAAAGAATCTTTTTGTTTTTAATTTTTTAACGCGCAAACATACTAAACTTTATTCAATTCAGAAAACACAAAATAATACCTAAAATATGTTTTACTGGACGCAATGATAACGAGTAAATTTTCATATTAGTATTTAGAAATTGTTAAATTTTGTAAGTGGTCGGTTTTTGACATTAACTGGTCGGTTTTTAGCATTAACTGGTAAAGAAATTAATCTTGCTTTGACTTTTCTTTTAGCAATTTTTTTTCTTTTTGGTAAGTTCTATATACTGGAATTGCAGTAATCACGATTAAAAATATAACAATATACCCTAAATAATTTTTAACAAAAGGAAAACGGGAACCCAAAAAATACCCAATACTTGCAAGTGAGCCAATCCATGCAAAAGCTCCAACAATATTATACAGCATAAAAAGTTTAAAATCAATTTTGATTACACCAGCTAATATTGGTGCAAACGTTCGGATGATAGGCAAAAATCTACCCATGATAAGAGTTTTGCCTCCGTGACGGTTATAAAATTCTCGGGTAGTTTCTAAATATTTTTTCTTGAAAATTAGTGAATCTGGCTTATCAAATAAGGGTGTGCCTACTTTCCAACCAAAATAATATCCTACAATATTTCCAATTATTGCGGCTAATGAAATAAAAATAATAAGTGGGAAGATTTCTACTCCAAGTAACTCCGGAGAAGTAGCACATAACAATCCTGAAATAAAAATCAAAGAATCTCCAGGAAGAAAAAATCCTATAAGCAATCCAGTTTCTGCAAAAACAACAAATAACAATAGCGCTAAACCTCCATATTTAATGATTGATTCAGGATTAGTTAATTGTTTTAAAAATTCCCAGACTTCCAAAATGATTCTTTGTTAATTGTATTTACAAAGAACGCAAAGAAAACTTAGAATTGAAAGTTGATTACAGAATTTATTAGAACCTTAACAAAGAAATAAAGTAGTTAGGAAGAACACCTAACACAATGATTCCAATAGCAATCAAAGACAAAACACATTTCTCATAAAAAGAAATTGAAATCGTTGGCGATTCTTTAGCTTCTTCAGTTGAGAACATTGAAATAATAATTTTGAAGTAATAATAAACCCCTACAAGAGCAGCTAATACAGCAATTATCACTAACCAAATATGACCTTGATTTAAGGCAGCATTAAAAACAAAATATTTTGCAAAGAATCCAGATGTAGGAGGAATTCCAGCCATTGAAAGCATGGAGATTAGCATCACAATTGCAATAAAAGAATTCGATTTTGCTAGCCCTTTAAAAGCATCAATGCCTGTATTTCCAGTTGATTGCTCAACATAATTTAAACAAGCAAATGCCGCAATAGATGATAAAGAATATGCTGCGGTATAGTATAAAATAGCACTTGTAGAAAATTCATTGAAAGATAAAATGCCCATCAACATAAATCCGGCATGAGAAATTCCAGAATATGCTAACATTCTTTTAGCATCTTTTTGGAAAACCGCAGAGATATTTCCAATCAATAATGTAAGCACTACAAAAACAACAAGTATAACCTGCCATCCAAAATGAGTACTTGAAAAGCACATAATGAAAACTCTCAAAAATGCAGCAAATGCAGCCGATTTAACAACCGTAGCCATAAATGCGGTGATGATTGTTGGTGCACCTTGATATACATCAGGTGCCCAAAAATGAAAAGGAGCAACAGATACTTTAAACGAAAGACCAATCAAGATAAAAAGAATTCCTGCATACAACAGAACACTTGTTTCTGGATTTGGATTTGCAACTTTCATAGAAATTTCGCGAACATCAAAGCTTCCTGCAAAGCCATAAACTAAAGTAATTCCGAAGAGTAAAATACCGGTTGCAAATGCTCCCATCAAGAAATATTTGAATGCAGCTTCATTTGAGGATAAATTATTTTTTTTGCTTCCAGCCAATACATACATAGGGATTGATAAAATTTCAATTCCTAAAAACAGCATTGATAAATTATAGAATGAAGTCATCATCATAGCTCCAACGAGAGAGAATAAAACCAATCCAATAACTTCGGTTGCTGTTTGGTCTTTTATTATTTGACTATAAGATGTAAGAAGCCATAACAAAGTAGTTACAATTAATACAGAACTAAATGCAACTGCATAACTATCGAAATTCATCATTCGGAAATAAATATTTCCGTGCCCCCACTCTTGAATAGTAGTAATAAGTGCTGCTATTAATCCTAAAGCAAAAACAGGCAAAAGAAATTTCTTTGCTTTAAAAATATCAGCAACTAAAGCCGCTACACCACAAAGAGATAATATAATAAGTGTCTTCATTTACTTAACAACATTTAGCAAGTCAATAATTTTTTGTGCTGCTGGTTCAGCAATTTCCATTAATGGCTTTGGATAAATTCCAGTTGCAATAATTATTAATACAATTGGAATTAATATCATTTTTTCATTTGGCTTTATTTCTGCAAAGGATGATGTTATTGCTTTTACTTCACCCAACATTACCGATTGATAGCTTCTCAGCATATAAACTGCTCCAAGAATTACAGTTAATCCAGCAAAAGCTGCAGTCCAAGCTCCGTATTGATAAACTCCATTTAGCAATAAAAATTCTCCAACAAATCCGTTTGTTAATGGCAATGCAACACTTCCAAGAAGTACAATTAAAAATATAGCAGCAAATTGCGGAGCTACATTTCTGATTCCACCTAAATCTTGAATCTGACGAGTATTTGTTCTTGAAAAAATTATATCTGCAATGTAGAATAACGCAACTACATTAATACCGTGAGCAAACATCTGAATAATTGCTCCTTGCACTCCTTGAATATTTCCTGAAAAAATTCCGGCAGAAATTAATCCTACGTGAGCAATTGATGAATACGCAATTAATCGTTTAAAATCTTTTTGAACGATTGCAAGACAAGATGCATAAACAATTCCTATAACCGATAATGTAATTGCAAGTGTTGCATACTTCTCAGCTCCCATAGGCACTAAAGGCAATAACCATCGAATTAAACCATAAGTACCCATTTTGAGCATAACACCTGAAAGAAGCATTGTTCCTTGTGTTGGAGCATTTGTATAAGTATCAGGTTGCCAAGTATGGAAAGGAAAAACAGGCATCTTAATAGCAAATGCAATGAACATTCCTAAGAAAATCCATCCTTGCTCAACAACTGGTAAAGCTCTTCCTGCCTGATATAATGCACTAATATCAAATGAATGTGCTCCTGGAGTTTGAAGATAAACGTATATCAATGCAACAAGCATAAACAAACTTCCGGTTAATGTGTAAACAAAAAATTTGAAAGTGATTTTTTCTCTTCCCTCCCCACCCCAGATTAAGCATATAAACCAAATTGGAATGAGTGCAAGTTCCCAAAAAGTGTAAAATAAAAATCCATCAAGTGCTACAAAAACTCCAACCAAGGCAGCTTGCATGAACAGAATCAAAGCATAAAATGCATTTGCATTTTTCACTTCTTTGTTAAATGAAGAATAGATTATAAAAGGAACTAATAAGTTTGTAAGCAGAACAAGTAAAATGCTTATTCCATCCATTCCTACATGGAAATTTGTTCCTAAAGAAGAAATCCATTTGTAATTAGCTTCAAATTGCACATCAGCATTGTGCTGAAATTTAGAAAGCACAAAAAAGGTAATAGCAAGTTGTACAAAAGAAGCCATTAAAGCAATCCTTTTAGCAGCAGATGAACCAAGCATCATTACAAGCAAAGAAGCTAAAAAAGGAAATGCTATAAGTAAAATCGTAATCATATTTTCATTAAAACATTTTAAAAAAGAAAATTGCCAAAATACTTGCTACCATAGCAAAAATATAAAATCCAATATGCCCAGTTTGTAATAATCGAACTACTGAACTTGCACGAACTACAAGCGTTCCAACACCATTTACAATTCCATCAACAACTTTCAATTCCATAATTTTATAAAAGAAGTCAGAAATGGCTTTCAACGGTTTTGTAATTATATTTTCATACAATTCATCTACATAATATTTGTTATAAATAAGCTTTTGTAAAAAACTCATTTCTTCTTCAGATGCAGCAGGCATAGTTTTTTTCTTGAGATATACGCTTGTTACAAAATAAAGAACTGCTATCAGAATTCCGAGTGTTACAAAAATCAAAGTCCA
>CAYPEC010000035.1:6845-8874 GCA_964409625.1 uncultured Bacteroidia bacterium
ATGTGTTATTGGTAAATATTTTTTCAATCCGCCCATGTTGCGAATATCTTGTTCTCCACTCATCGCATGAATAACACTTCCAGCACATAAGAATAAAAGTGCTTTGAAAAATGCGTGAGTCATTACGTGAAATACAGCTCCACTAAATGCTCCAATCCCAAGTGCAAGGAACATATAACCCAATTGACTTACGGTTGAATATGCAAGAACTTTTTTAATATCGTTTTGGAAAAGTCCTATTGTTGCAGCAAACAATGCTGTTATTAATCCCACAACAGCAACAAATGTCATCGCAGTATCAGACATTGCATATAAAATGTTTGAACGAGCAACCATGTAAATACCTGCAGTTACCATTGTTGCAGCATGTATTAAAGCTGATACAGGAGTTGGGCCTGCCATCGCATCTGGCAACCAAGTATAAAGAGGCAACTGCGCACTCTTACCCATTGCACCTATAAATAGTAGTAATCCGATTGATGTCATCACGGCAGTATTTGCAAATGATGCTTCTGGTGAAGACACTATACTGAATACTTCTTTGTAAGTAACGCTTCCGAAAGTAATGAAAATTAAAATTATTCCCAGCACAAAACCTAAATCACCAATGCGGTTCATGATGAATGCCTTGTTTGCCGCTTTGTTGTAATCCGTGTTTTTGAACCAAAATCCAATTAATAAATAAGAACACAATCCAACACCTTCCCAACCAACAAACATGATTAAGTAATTATCTCCTAAAACTAAAAGCAACATAAAAAACACAAACAAATTCAAGTACGCAAAAAATCTCGCAAAACCTTCATCATGGTGCATATAACCAATGGAATACAGATGAATTAAAAATCCTACTCCAGTTATAACTAATAAAAACAGAGAAGATAAAGGGTCGACTAAAAAAGAAAAAGATGCAGAAAAATTACCTGCAGAAATCCAATCGAATAATTTAACTGTGGTACTTTCTCCGTGTTTTAAATTTAAGAAAATCAGAACAGATACAACAAACGAAGCCAATACAGCTAAAGAGCCGATAACTCCAGGTAAATTTTTAGGAAGTTTTTTCCCAAGCAGAGCTATAATAACAAAGCCAACTAAAGGAAAAAGAGGAATTAAACTTACTAATTGTGTCATATTTAGTTACCTATTTCCCGCAGATTTCGCAAATAAGCGCAGATTTTTTATCAGCGAAAATCATCGTCATCAGTGGGAAACCTTTTTTTAAATCACCATTTTAATTTATTCAAAAAATCAATATCTGTTGAATGTGTAGTTCTATACACCATTGTTAAAATTGCTAATCCTACAGCCACTTCAGCAGCTGCAACTGCCATAATAAAAAACACAAACACTTGCCCATCAGCATCTGATAAATAACTTGAAAAAGCTACTAACAAAAGGTTTACGGCATTTAACATCAACTCAATACACATAAAAATGATGATTGCATTTCTTCTAAACAAAACTCCCAATACTCCAATTGAAAACAATATAGAGCTAAGAATTATATAAAAATGAATTGGTATGATTTGTATTGCACTCATTATTTTGCTTCGTTTTTACCGATAAATACTGCTCCAACCATTGCAGCTAATAAAAGTATTGATGATACTTCAAAAGGCAACAAAAATTCTTTGAATAAAACTTTTCCTAAATTCTCTATCGTTCCAATATTTGCATTCACATTAGTAGGATGAGCCATCCCTTCTGCTCCTCTTAAAGCCCCTGTTAAAGTAACAAGCATTAAACCTCCAGCAATAATTGCCGCAAATTTTATCCATACATTTTTTTGTGGCTCTGTATCTTTATTTAAATTCAACATCATGATTACATATAAGAATAAAACCATAATGGCACCAGCATAAACGATGATGTGAACAGCCGCAAGAAACTGTGCATTTAATAAAATGTAATGACCAGCAATTGCAAAAAACGTAATGATTAAATACAACACACTATTAACGGGATTTTTAGAAAAAACCACCATCAGAGCGCTCAGTATCGCTAAAAAAGTAAGAAAATAAAAAAGATA
>CAYPEC010000035.1:8974-10078 GCA_964409625.1 uncultured Bacteroidia bacterium
CTATTTGTTAATGCCTGCATAGTTTTTTATTTAACAAAGAATGAAATTATTTCATGCCTGAACATTACAGTTCCTGTTAATACAATATTCGCCAATGACAATGGAATTAATATTTTCCAACCTAAATTCATTAATTGGTCATAACGGAAGCGAGGCAATGTCCATCTTACCCACATAAATAAAAAGATGAAGAAAAATATTTTACAGAATAAAAATACTGTTCCTAAAATAGTAAGCATATTAGGGTCAGAAATAAATCTTCCGATAAACGGCATGTTGTAACCTCCAAAATAAAATGTAGAAATTACTGCTGAAGAAATAAACATGTTGATGTACTCAGCAAATAAATAAAAACCAAGCTTCATACTACTATACTCTGTGTGGTATCCTCCAACAAGTTCTGTTTCGCACTCAGGTAAATCAAAAGGCGCGCGATTGGTTTCAGCAAATGCACAAATGATAAAAATTAAAAATCCAAGTGGTTGATAAAATACATTCCAATGCCATCCGTGTTGTTGTGCGGCAATTTCGCCAACGCTAAGAGTTCCTGTCATCATTACAAGAGCAATAATGGATAGCCCCATGGCAACTTCATAACTTATCATTTGTGAGGAGGCACGAATTGCTCCCATCAATGAATATTTATTGTTTGATGCCCAACCACCAATCATGATTCCATATACTCCAATTGATACGACTCCAAACAAGTAAAGAACTCCAATATTTAAATCTGTAATTTGAAGTGAATATACCTTTCCTCCTATGGTTAAAGATTCTCCCCAAGGAATTACAACTCCTGTCATACACGCAGTGAGCATTGATAAACTAGGACCTAAAATAAACAACCACTTATTTGAGACATTTGGAATAATTTCTTCCTTCATAAACATTTTTACTCCATCTGCAAGCGGCTGAAGAATCCCAAAAGGTCCCGCTCTATTTGGACCTAAACGGTCTTGTAAAAATGCAGCTACTTTTCTTTCAGCATAAGTTGAATACATTGCTACAACAAGCGAAATAGCAAATACGCATGTGATAAGAATTATTTTATATATGAGTGTAGCTGAATCCATTTTAATTATTATTCGGGTCTAAAGGTCCATC
>CAYPEC010000036.1:0-10047 GCA_964409625.1 uncultured Bacteroidia bacterium
CTAACATCTTCTCGTTTTTCTTTACGATATTTTGATGCTTTAGATTTTCCGCTTCCGCTTAATCTAGCAAGTGTTTCTTTTATTTGAGCTTGAATTTCTGCTTCGGTTAAGTTTGGCTTCGGGGCTCTGCTTCTATTGTTTCCTCCGCGAGGAGCGCCTCTATCAAATCTTTGCCCACCACCTGCAGGTGGTGTAGTAGATGGTTGTCCAGAAGTTGGTTTTCCAGCACCATCAACCTTTCCTGTATTTATACGTTTTCTTTTCTTTTTAGAATCGCCAAATGCTTCTGAAGATGAAGCTACTGGTTTTCTTTTTTCTTCCTTCTTTTCTACAGGAAGTTCAATTCGTCCCATAATCTTAGGGCCTTCCAGTTTTTCCTTTCTTGTTGCTAAAAAGTCTTCTTTGGGTTCAGTACTTTTTGTTTCAACTTGAGGTTTTTCTTCTGATATTATTTTTTCTGGTTCTACTTCTTCTGCTTTTTCTTCAACCTTTTTTGGTTCGTCTTTTTTCGTTTTTTTATCAGGCTTTGTTTTTTGATTGATAGAACCTAAATCTATTTTTGATAAAACCTTTACATTAAATTCCTTGTCAGATTTTGCTTTTAAAACTTCTTGCTCTAGTTCTTTATTAGGTGCTGGAATAGCTTCAGCTTCTTTAACAATAGCTTTTGTTTCTTCAAGTGCTAAGCTTTCTCGTTTAACTTTATTCGCAAGTCCAATTTTTTCTGATTCTTCTTTTACGTTTTTTTCGGATTGAAATTCTTTGGATAATAGAGTATATATTTCTCCTGTAATTTTTGCATTAGGATTGTTTTCAATTTCAATCTTTTTGCTTTTTAAAAAATCGAGAATTGTACCAGAGCTAACATTAAGCTCTTTAGCAACTTTACTTAATCTGTGTGTTTTTACTTCTGACATATTTTTTATAAAAAGTTAAAGTTTAATAGCGTACAAATAGAATAAACTATTAACGATTCTTAATTTTCAAATTCTGATTTTAAAACTCTGTGAACTTCCTTAATTGTTTCTTCTTCTAAATCGGTTCTTTTAACAAGTTCTTCTACGGGAATCTCTAATACGCTTTTTGCTGTGTCGCAACCAACGGATTTTAATTCATCAATAATCCAGCTCTCTATTTCATCTGCAAATTCTTCTAAATCCACATCTTCGCTATCGATATCCGTATCGCGATAAACATCAATTTCGTAGCCCGTTAATTTGCCTGCAAGTTTAATGTTGTGTCCACCTTTTCCTATTGCAAGAGAAACTTGGTCGGGCTTTAAATAAACTTCGGCTCTTTTACTTTCATCGTCTAATTTCACCGAAGTTATTTTCGCGGGGCTTAGCGCTCTTTGAATAAACAAAGAAGAGTTACTAGTAAAGTTTATAACGTCAATATTTTCGTTTCGAAGTTCACGAACAATTCCGTGAATACGAGAACCTTTCATCCCAACGCAAGCTCCAACTGGATCAATACGGTCATCGTATGATTCAACAGCAACTTTTGCTCGCTCCCCTGGTTCGCGAACAATTTTTTTGATGGTGATTAATCCATCAGCAACTTCAGGAACTTCTTGTTCGAAAAGTCTTTCTAAGAACATAGGTGAGGTTCTTGAAAGAATAATTACTGGAGTTGCATTACGCATTTCAACGCTTGATACTACGGCTCTAAGCGTATCTCCTTTTTTGAAAAAGTCTGTTGGAATTTGTTCCGATTTAGGTAAGATAAGTTCATTTCCTTCATCATCCAAAACCATAATTTCTTTTTTCCAAATTTGATAAACCTCACCGGTAATAATTTGTCCGATGCGTTCTTTATATTTTTGCAAAACATTTTCTTTTTCTAAATCAAGAATTTTCGACATTAAATTCTGACGAATAGCAAGAACGGCTCTTCTGCCAAAATCATTCAAGCGGAATGGCTCAGAAACTTCTTCATCAAGTTCAAAATCCGGGTCTATTTTTTTCGCATCGGTTAGGCTGATGTGCTTGTATGGGTCATAGTCAAAACTGTCTTCTGCAAATTCATCATCAACAATAGTTCGGTTGTGCCAAACTTCAATATCCCCTCTATCAGGGTTTACTATAATGTCAAAGTTATCATCAGTGCCATGTTTTTTTACAAGTACTGTGCGAAATACATCTTCAAGAATACGCATTAATGTTGCGCGGTCAATATTTTTGATTTCTTTAAATTCCGAAAATGATTCGATAAGGTTTATCCCGTTTTCCATCTTTCTGTTTTTTTAGTTGAACATTAAAAATTTAATACAAGTTTTGTTTCTTTTATTTCGTTAAAGTTTATTTCGTTTTTTTTAATTATTGTTTGTCTTCCTTTTTTCCCTTCTACTTTTTCAGTTGTTTTGGTTTCAATTATTATTTTTTCGGGAGAAAAACTAGATAAAGTTCCGGTAAATTTCATTCCTGATTTTGTTATCACGCTTACTTGCCGTTCTAAATTTTTTACATATTGCTTAGGATTTTTGAATGGCTCGTCCATTCCAGCAGAAGACACTTCAAGTTCAAAATCTTCTTTATCTCTATCCAATTGCGATTCAATGTATTTGCTTAAATCTATACAGTCTTTTAATGTAATTTTTGTTTCTTCATTGTCAAAAAAAACAATAATTTTATTTGCCGTAGCAACCTTTGCTTCTACAAGATACATAGGTGTTCCAGAAAATTTATCTGCAACTATTTTTTCTATTTGTTGAACCGAAATCATTCAAATTTGTAGAAACAAAGAGGGGACTTTTGGTCCCCTCTAATTCGTGTTTCTTTAAAATGTCGAGGGTAAATATATTAATTATTTTAATACCCAAAGGCGATTGGTTCATTTTTTTTAACATTTGTGTATTAATAATTTTCGACAAATGCTTGTTTTGTATCGATTAAATTTTATATCTTTGTGCCAACATTCAAATTGTTCATCTTAAAATATATATAATATGTCGACAAAATCAATCTTAAATCCGATGAATAGAGTAGCAATTTTATTTGCTTTTCTATTGTTGTCGTTTTCGCCAGCCAATGTTTGGGCAGAAGGAGAAAATGCAACACAAGTTAATTCAAGTCAAGAAACAACTGTTGAACCATCAAGCGATGAAGTTGCTCAAGCATCTACTTACGCAGAGCTTACGCCTGAAGAGCAAGCAAAACAGGATGCTGAGGTTCAAGCAAAAGCAAAACGAAGCATGATTCTTAACTACACTTTCATGGCTGTAGGACTTATTGTTGTTGTTTCTATTGCTTTTTTAACAAGTAGCAAGAAAAAAGCAAAAACAGATGGTTCTATCGAGGATCAAGGGGATGGACAACATCATCCACATTCGTATCAGCACAGAATGGATCCATATTTCAGAAATAAACTACACAGAGCAAAAAGGTAAGAAGAGTTATTTTTTTCTAACTCCGTTTTTGTAGGTAATCGTTTGGATTAGAGCACCTTTTTTGTCAAAATATTTCCACTTTCCATGGGGAGCGCTATCAGTGTTCCCCATTTTATTTTTAATTATTACATAAGAAGTCTCACTTTCAACTTGTGCATTTTCATAATATGATTTTGCTTTTCCGGTTTGTTTCCCTTCTTTATAATTTAACTCTTGATATTTAACTCCTGTTTCATAAAAATAAACCCAAGTTCCATCTGGTTTGTCTTTTATAAATTTTCCTTCACTTAATTTAATTCCATTTTGCGACCATGAAATATAAGCTCCATATTTAGTTCCTGATTTGTAATTTGATTGTTCTTGTGGTTTTCCGTTCAAGTACCAGAGCTTCCATTCTCCGCTTTTTAATCCTTTTAAATAGGATCCTTCGTAATTTGATTTTCCATCTGGATACCATCCTTTCCAAAGGCCATCCATAAGTCCTTGGCTAAAAATTCCTTCGTCTTTTAGTTGTCCATTGTCATACCATGATTGCCATTTCCCGTTTTCCTTACCATTTAAAAAATTCCCTTCTTGTACTTTTGTTCCGTTTTCGAACCAAGTAATCCAGTGTCCATTTTTTTCGCCAGCAGCATAATTTCCTACTCGCCATTTTTCCCCTGTTCGGTACCAAAAATTCCAAGTGCTATCTTGTTTATCATTTTTGTAATTTCCTTCTGATTCTTTTGTTCCATCTGCAAACCAATATTCCCATTTTCCGTGTCTTATATCATTTGCAAACATTCCGCGCATTTCAGTTTTCCCATTTTCACGATACCATTTCCAAGAACCGTTTTTTTTGTCATCAGTATAATTGCCTTCGTTTTTAATTTTACCATTTGTAAACCATGAAGTAAAAGTTCCGTTGAGTTTTCCATTTTGAAAATATTCTTCATAATCTTTATTCCCATCTTTTAACCAAAAAATCCATTTCCCTTCTCTCAATCCATTTTTATAATTTCCTTCTCCTCTTTTTTTGCCATCATCGAAAGCAATTACGAATTTCCCATTTCCATCTTTTATAATTTGTTCTCCCGTTTCGGCCCAAAAATTTAGCAAATAAACTTGCTCATTTTTATATTCTTGTTCTTGTTTTAGTTTTCCATTTTTATACCAATCTTTCCATACTCCACTTTTGTTATCATTGCTATACTGTCCTTGTTGTTGAGGTTTCCCATCTTTATACCAATTCGAAAAAATTCCGTTTTTAAAATCGTTTTTAAAATTTCCTTCGCTTTCCTTTTGATTGTTATCATACCAATAGGCCCATGTTCCTTCTTTCTTTCCTTGCTTGTATTTTTCTTTGCTTCTTATATTCCCATTTTCAAACCAACTTGTCCAAGTGCTATCAGGCAAATCAAAGTTGTAAAAATTTTCTTGAGCTTTTTTTTCGTTTATATACCAATAGTTCCAATTTTCAATTCGATGGCCTTGCCAATATTTTTCTTCTGCTTTTATTTTTCCAGTTTCATAAAAACTTTTCCAAACACTGTCCTCTTTTGATTTTTTGTAATAACCTATTCGCGATACTTTCCCGTCTTTAAACCATTCAGTAAATTTTCCATGAAGTAGAGCACCTTTGTAATTTTCTTCTCGCTTTTTTTTCGTTTTTGCCTCATCCCAGTATTCAGTTTTGGGTTGAGCGTAAACTAATAATTGTCCGAATAGGGCAGTTAGGAGAAATATTTTTTTTACAAGACTCATTTTTTGGAGATTTCGTCTTTGTATATAATATCTGTTATCGGAAGTTCATTTTTAAAATAGTATGCCGCACCCCATTTATATACTATTTTTCGGTACACGATAGTTTCGTTTTTTCGAGAGTATGTAATTATAGTAGTTTTCTTTTGGTCATCATCAATATGCTCTTCTTTCCTTACAAAAGGGCCTTTATCCATTGCCGCTTTTCTTTTCTTTTCTTCTTCTTGAGCTATTTTTTCTTGTTTTAATCTTTCTTCTTTTGCTTTTGCGAAATCTTCCTTTCTCTTTTTATCTGCAAGTATGCGCTCATCTCTTTCTTTTTTATCTGCCGCTTCTCTTTCTGCCCTAAATGCCTTTTTCTGTTTTTCTAAATTTATCTGTGTTTGCTGACTTTCTCTATTATCTTCTTCCTCAGCTAATTTTTGTGTACGCTTTCTGTTTTCCTCTTTTTCTTGTAACAGTTTTCTTTGTTGAGCTTCTATTTTTGCTTTATCACTCTCATCCTTTTTTATTTCACTTTGTTTTTTAGTGTCTGAGTTATTTTGTGTTTCTTCTTTTTTGTGGGAGGCTTCGGTATTTAATGTATTTTCTGTTGCTAGAACTGTTGTTTGCGAACTTGTATTTGTGTTAGTATTTGTAGATGATATGTTATTGTTTTTTGAAATTTCTGTGCGCTTGTTATTAGTTACTACTGGCTCTGCTTTTTTCTTTTCAATTTCAGCATCTACTTTCGCCATCTGCGCTTGGATAGTGGCAGTATAATTTTTATCATCAGCAAAATTATCGGTTTCGCGTGAGTAATAAATTTTTGCTACAGGTTGGTTATATACCATTGTATTTACGCCATCTACCGGCTTGAAAATTTCTAATGTGAATTCATATTGAAAGCTTCCCTTATCTTTAATATCGTCTGGAACGGAAGTAATAAAAACGATACTTTTTGAAACATATCCTGGCTTTGAAAATGAGATGGTGTAATTGTATCCAAATTCTAAACCTAAATCATTTTTACCTTTTGAAGGCTGGAAAGATTTTACGCTTTGCCCATTTTTTTCAATGGTTACAATTGAGCCAGATAATTCACCTTCTTTAACTTCGAATCTGCCCTTCACTTTTAGTCCACTAGCTTCCGCTATGAGCCCAAGTAAAAATAATGCGATACTCGCGATAATATATTTATATCGTAAAAACATTTGTTGCGACAAGAATGCAAATAACGTGCAAAAAATAAAACGATAGCAGAATAAATAATGAAAAAATTGCTAACAATTTTTTAAAATAAAACCCCCTCGCTTTAGTAATTAAAAACGAGGGGGTTAAAGTTGCCCGAGCAGGATTCGAACCTACATAGTCAGAACCAAAAACTGAAGTCCTGCCATTAGACGATCGGGCAATCTTTCCCTTAAGGGAGTGCGAAAATAGTAAATATCTTTTTACTACAAAAATTTTTCTTACATGCTTACGTTAAATTCTGTTTCCTATTCATCCGTAAAATATTTATAAATTCGCCAATTCAGTAAATTCTCATATATGCTTAGATATCAAAAATTAAATAATTTATTTGGCTGGTTTAGCTTCTTAATAGCTGCGGTAACTTATATTCTAACTATTGAACATACTGCAAGCTTTTGGGATTGTGGAGAATACATTGCTTGCGCATATAAGCTGGAAGTAGGACACCCTCCCGGAGCTCCTACATTTCTTTTGATTGGAAGGGCTTTTTCGCTTCTTGCGAAAGACCCATCTCAAGTGGCGATGTGGATTAATGTTTCAACTGCATTGTGTAGTGCGTTTACCATCTTGTTTTTATTTTGGACTATTACAGCTTTTGCAAAAAAAATCGCGGAGAAAACAGGAGAAATTACAGAAGGCAAAATGTTAGCTATAATAGGAAGTGGACTTGTAGGAGCTCTTGCATATACTTTTTCTGATTCATTTTGGTTTTCAGCTGTTGAGGGTGAGGTTTATGGTATGTCGTCTTTCTTTACAGCAATTGTATTTTGGGCAATACTGAAGTGGGAGCGAATTGCTGATGAGCCACATGCGGATAGATGGATTGTTTTTATTTTCTTTTTAGTCGGAATTTCTGTAGGCGTTCACTTACTTAATTTACTTGCTATTCCAGCAATCTGTTTTATTTATTATTTTAAGAAATATGAAACAACCCGCAAAGGAGTTATAATAACGGGTATTTTATCGATAATTTTGCTTGGCGGAATTCAGATGGGAATTATTCCAGGAATAGTTAGTATTGCTGGAAATGTAGAATTGTTTTTTGTTAATTCTCTTGGATTTTCCTTTAATATAGGTACGGCAATTTATTTTATTCTTCTCTTCGGAACAATTGTTTCAGGTGTTTTTTATACGATTAAATCTACCGATGGATATTATAAGTTTTTCCTTGCATTTACTTCTGTGTTTTTCCTTTTGGCAATTATTTCAGGGCAATCAGCTGGAGATGTTTTCTTAAGAATTCTTGCAGCAGCAGCTTCGATTGGAACCATTGTGATGGTTAAAAACAAGCAAGCAATGCTCAACACAATTCTACTTTCGCTTACCGTATTGCTAATTGGATACTCAACATTTTTTGTACTTGTTATTCGCTCACTTGCTAATACTCCGATGGATGAAAATAATCCTGAGAATGCAATTAATCTGTTATCGTATTTGAATCGCGAACAATATGGATATACTCCTTTGTTATATGGCCCATACTACAACGCCCCGCTTGACCCAAAGCAACCCTACAAAGATGGAACACCCGTTTATGGGAAAGATGAAAAAACAAAAAAATACATAATCATTGATGATAGAAAATCTTCTATTCCTAATTATGACCCAGAGTTCTCTACTATATTTCCGAGGATGTATAGTTCGCAATCTGACCATGAGAGCGGCTACAAATCATGGGCGCATGTAACAGGAGAAAAGAAAACGATTACTAATAATAAAGGAGAAAGAGAAGTTCTCATTAAGCCAACGTTTTCTGAAAATCTGAAATATTTTTTTACCTATCAAGTATGGCACATGTATTTACGCTATTTATTTTGGGATTTTGTTGGAAGGCAAAATGATATTCAAGGGCATGGTATGATTTCAAAAGGTAATTGGATTACAGGAATAGACTTCTTAGATGAGATGCGTTTGGGGCCACAGAAAGATATTCCAGTTGCACTTTCGCAAAATAAAGGAAAAAATGCTTTTTATGGTTTACCTTTTTTACTTGGAGTTTTAGGAATATGGTATCACTTTAAAAAACATCAAAAAGATGCAACTGTAGTAGGATTATTATTTTTCTTCACAGGTTTTGCAATTGTATTGTTTTTGAATCAACCTCCATATCAACCACGCGAGCGTGATTACGCCTATGCTGCTTCTTTTTACGCTTTTGCAATTTGGATAGGCATCGGAGCTCTTGGAATTTTCGAATTTTTAAGAGAAAAAATTTCCGAAAAAACTGCAGCAATTGTTACAACATTAATAGGAATTTTAATCGGACCAGTTTTACTTGCAAAGGATGGATTCAATGACCATGACCGCTCAAAGAGAACAATGGGAAGAGATTTCGCAATTAATTATTTACAAACGTGTGCTCCTAATGCTGTAATATTTACTAATGGAGATAATGATACTTTCCCTTTGTGGTATGCTCAGGAAGTAGAAGGGGTGAGAACAGATGTTCGTGTAATCAATTTAAGTTTATTAAACACAGATTGGTATATCGATCAAATGAAACGCAAGGCATACGATTCTGACCCAGTTCCCTTCTCTTTAACTGGAGAGCAATACAGACAAGGAACTCGTGACTATGTTCCTTTTTATGATAGAGGAATTAAAGGCAATATTTCTTTGCGCGAGTTGATGGATTTTGTGGAAAGTAATAATAAAGAAAACATGCTGGAAACAGCCGCTGGAAGATATATTAATTATTTCCCTACAAATAAATTTAGAGTTCCTGTTGACAAGAAAAAAGTAATTGAAAATGGAACAGTAGCTAAAAAAGATTCTGCAAGGATAGTTGAAAACATTGATTGGGAGTTGCAGAAAAATTATGTGATGAAAAATGATTTGATGGTAATTGATTTGTTGGCAACATTTAATTGGGATAGACCAATCTATTTTGCTGTTACAACAGGGCCCGAAAGCTATATTGGGCTCGAAGATTATTTTCAGTTAGAAGGATTAGCATATCGTTTCGTTCCAATTAAAAGCACTCCTGAAGAATTGAAGCAAGGCGGAACAAGAGTAGCAACAGATGTAATGTACAATAATGTGATGACGAAATTTTTATGGGGAGGAATGGATACTCCCGGAGTTTATTTAGATGAAAACTGTTTGCGTATGGCAACAAACATCCGAATTCAAACTGGCACACTTGCATCAGCATTGATAGAAGAAGGTAAAAAAGATTCTGCTATTGCAGTATTAGATAAATGTATTGAAAAAACTCCAGAAGAAAATGTTCCTTACGACCCGAGTGTTTTCTCGCTTTGTGTATCATACTTCCAAGCAGATGCTCCAGAAAAAGGAACTAAACTAGCGAAGAGATTATTTGATATTTATGAGCACAATCTTCGTTACTATTATTCTTTAAATAGAGATTTTTCAGAGTACTATACTCGTGATAAGCAACAAGCAGAAGATATTTTACAAAGACTTGTTTATGTTGCCAATTCATTTAAACAAGATGCGCTTGCAAAAGAATTTGAAGGAAGATACAACACACTTCTAAATGCATTCCCCGGAAAATCTTCTCCTATGTTGAAGTAAAATGATTTATACTGTTCGTCCTCCATATATCTTAAAAAGCTTTTATAGCAAAGGTTTATGGAGGATGGATAAAAATGAAAAAAACATTTACTTAACTTTTGATGATGGTCCAACACCTGAAATTACAGAGTTCGTTTTAGATACATTAA
>CAYPEC010000037.1:0-1681 GCA_964409625.1 uncultured Bacteroidia bacterium
GAAAGACTTTGTGCGCTTGGGTAATCAGCAAAGCGTGAAAATGTTTGCTCAAAGTTTTTCTTTTCATCAAACTTATTAGTGAACTTCACACGAACGGTTATTGTTAATCTATTTTGCGCTGCTTGGTCATTTGTTTGAATAGAGATAGGAGTTGTGTTGTAATCAGTAACTGTTCCTTCAAAAAGCAAATCGGTATTATTTGTATTCAAACTTAATCGACTTTGCGAAAGAATATAATCTTTCAATGATTCGGTTATAGATTGAGCATAAGTAGGGCTTGCTAATGAAGCATTATTTTGAAAATATTGTACTGAAAATGTTTTTGCATCAGCCGGAATACTTGCTCCCGTGAAAGAATAACCAACCTTGCAACTAGGGAGAGATACAAGAAATAAGAAACAAGAAACGAGAAACCATTTCCCTAACTTTAAACTTTCAACTTTCAACTTGAAATTTATCATTCTTTGATATTGTATTCGTTAATCTTTCTATACAATGTTCGTTCCGAAATTCCGAGTTCTTTGGCAGCGTGTTTCCTTCTTCCTTTGTATTTTTCCAATGATTTTTTAATCATTTCTTCTTCCACTTCTTGTAGCGACATTGGTTTTTCTTCTACCACTTCTTGTTCTTCAATCATTTCATTTTTAGACACAGTAGTATCTCCATAACCCAAGCGGATTGTAGTTTCTGGAGTTCCTACATCCTGATATAATTTCTTGATGATTTGTTCATTCGCAGGATGAAAATCCTGATTCATTCCGCTATCATTCTCAACTAAGTCAACAACAATTTTCTTTAAGTCATTCAAATCTTTTTTCATATCGAAAAGAAATTTGTAGAGTATATCGCGCTCACTAAATTCACCACCTTGCGATTCTCCTTTCATCACCATTGGTAGGGTAGAGGTTTGTTGCAGAGGTAAATATTTTTTCAGTGTTTCTGCATTTATTTCTCTCGTTTTTTCAATCACCGAAATTTGTTCAGTAATATTTTTTAGCTGACGCACATTACCATGCCAGTAGTAATTTGCTAAAAGTTGTTCTGCTTCTGCATCTAGCTTTATTGTTGGCATTCGGTACTTTGCTGAAAAGTCTGCAGCAAATTTTCTAAGCAATAAATAAATATCATTTTTGCGTTCACGAAGCGGAGGAACAATAATAGGAACAGTATTTAAACGGTAATACAAATCTTCACGAAACTTTCCTTTTTCAATTGCTATTGGAATATTTACATTGGTTGCCGCAACCACTCGCACATCTGTTTTCAGAACTTTTGATGAACCAACTTTAATAAATTCTCCACTCTCTAAAATACGTAACAAGCGAGCTTGTGTAGCAGAAGGCATTTCAGCAACTTCATCTAAAAAAATAGTTCCACCATTGGCTACTTCAAAATAACCTTTGCGTGCTTCATGTGCTCCTGTAAATGAACCTTTTTCGTGTCCGAATAATTCCGAATCTATCGTTCCTTCAGGTATAGCACCACAGTTTACAGCAATGTATTGTCCGTGTTTACGAGCACTTAGCTGATGAATAATTTGAGGGAAAACTTCTTTTCCTGTTCCGCTTTCTCCTGTAATCAATACAGTTAAATCAGTTGGTGCAACTTGCTTGGCAATATCTATAGCTCTCTCGAGAGCAGCAGAACTGCCTATAATTCCAAATCTGTTTTTTATATCTTG
>CAYPEC010000037.1:1781-9822 GCA_964409625.1 uncultured Bacteroidia bacterium
CTCTCTCGAGAGCAGCAGAACTGCCTATAATTCCAAATCTGTTTTTTATATCTTGTATATTCATTGGTACGAATAACGAATTAATACGAATTTACGAATCTGTTTTTCTTTGCGTCTTTGTGCCTTTGCGGTAAAAAAATTAAACCGCCAAGTCGCAGAGACGCTAAGATTATTTTATTACCTTCCCAATTAGCGTTGCCACTGTACAACTTTCAGCTAATACATTTACATAATCACCTTTTTTGAAATTCTCTTTCGGGAATACAACAACCGTGTTTTCACTATTTCTTCCTGAGAGCATTTCAGTTGATTTTTTTGATGTTCCTTCCACTAAAACTCGGTGAACTTTTCCTACACCAAGCTTTGTTCTTTCTGCGGAATGTTTTTGCTGAAGTGCTACAATCTCTTGCAGTCTGCGCTTTTTCACTTCTTCCGGAATATCATCTTTGTATTTTCTTTCAGCTAAAGTTTTTGGTCTTTCGCTATAAGCAAACATGTAAGCAAAATCATATTTTACAGCTTCCATCAATGAAAGCGATTCTTTGTGTTCTTCTTCTGTTTCAGAACAAAAGCCAGTCATCAAATCGGTAGAGATACCGCAATCGGGCATAATTCTGCGTATTGCAGCAATTCGGTCTAAATACCATTCGCGTGTATAACCTCTGTTCATCATTTCTAAAACTCTTGAGTTTCCTGACTGAACAGGCAAGTGAATGTATTTGCAAATGTTTTCATATTTCGCCATCACATGCAACACATCATCTGTCATATCTTTGGGGTGCGAAGTAGAAAAACGAATTCTCAAATCAGGCGAAACCTGCGCAACCATTTCTAGTAAGTTTGCAAAAGTTACTTCTTGATTCTTATCACTTTGCTCTTGACTCTTGTATTTATAACTATCCACATTCTGCCCCAGCAGTGTAACTTCTCTATAACCTTTGCTGAATAAATCTTTTGCTTCTGCAACAATGCTTTCTGCATCGCGACTGCGCTCTCTGCCTCTTGTAAAAGGAACTACACAAAACGAACACATATTATCGCAACCGCGCATGATACTGATAAATGCTGTAATACCATTGCTATCCAAACGCACAGGAGTTATATCAGCATAAGTTTCTTCTCTCGAAAGAATAACATTTACTGCTTTCTGTCCGCTTTCAACGGTTTCGATAAGGTTAGGTAAATCACGGTAAGCATCAGGTCCTACAACTATATCCACTAATTTCTCTTCTTCCAGAAATTGTGATTTCAATCGTTCGGCCATACAGCCCAACACCCCGATTACAATATCTGGTTTATGTTTTTTTGCTTTGCGGTAATCATTCAGTCGCTGACGAACTCTTTGCTCTGCACCTTCACGAATGGCACAGGTGTTTACAAAAATTACATCCGCTTCGTTATAATCTTTGGTGGTCGAAAATCCTTTGTCTTTTAATATAGATGCTACAATTTCGCTATCAGAAAAATTCATCGCACAGCCATAACTTTCCAAAAACAATTTCTTGCCATTGGCAATTTCGGGTTGTTCTATTACAAGGGCTTCTCCTTGTTTGCTTTCATCAATAACTTTGTTCATGTTTTACCTTAGCTAAAAGGGAGACAAAAGTAGTGAAATATTGACACACGCCAAAATGGCATTGGGGTTTAGTAGTTATTACAAATGCGTTAAAATTAAATGTGCGTTGTCTCCTCCACGAATGCTGTGAACCGCAACTTTCTTACAAAAAATAAACCCCTCTGAAAATTCAGAAGGGTTTATTCACTTTTAACCTTTATCAGGTTCTTCGGGCTCACTGCTTGCACGAGCGTTTGAGCTAACCTCAAAACCGAACTCGCCTAAGCGGTGCTCTTTGCCTTTGTACACGCCTAACAGAATATCTCTGATTGCTGTTAGGTAGAAGTACAAGGTGCCTTCAGTACCGGTGTTCTGACCGGCTGCAAAGCCCAAGCCCCTGTCGCGAAGCTCCTTGCTTTGTTCTGCAAGTCTGCGTTGCTCGGCAGCTTTTGCATTGTTATAGTTTGCTTCGCTGTTTTTAGTAAACATGTCCGTCATGTTTACTCCTTTAATTGGGCTTAAGTTTCCCAACTCGTTGTGCTTTGCAATTACGAGTGCTGCGAGCTTTAGCAAATCGTCTGCGTTTTTGGGTATCTCTACCCTTACTATTCTTCTCATAGTAATTTTTGTTTTGTGCTTCTTGGGTGTGGCATGCAAAACACCTGCTGAAGCGGGTTATACAATATGCATACTGCTATACACAACGCAAAACCATTGCCAACAGTATATTTTTAACAAAATTTAACAGTTGGGAGTGCGAAGATGCTTGTTATGAAAAGGAAGTAGGAGTAGCTTTATTATTTGATGTCACGAGCGGGATACTTCGACAAGCTCAGTATAGGCTGCTCGCGCCTACTGGGGGAATGATAACTCTATATTTTATCTGGAAATCTCATATCTACAAGTTGCATCATTGAATTTTCAACCATTCTGAATCCACGCAAAGGAATTTTGTACTTGTCATTGATTGTTTTTAAAAAGTCTAAATTTGAAATGTTGCTAAATACGATTCCTTCAAATCCTAACTTTGGACAAAAGAGGATGCCGAAATTGCCATGGATGAAATATATTCCAACGGAGTAGTGATTTGGTGATACAGAGACGAAATAAGAGATGCCAAATGAGCCTCCTGCAGCCGAACCCCAAGTAATATTAAAAGTATTTTTAGTTTCTGTGGCATTAAAGGTTTGAGATTCATTTAAATATACCCCAAATTTTCCAGTATATTGAAACATGAAATTACCTTCAATGCTAGTTTCTGTATGCGTGGAAATCTGAAAGTCGCCCACAGTAGTAATTTCTTGGTTTTCGATTACAGAAGAGAATGCCTGTTCTAGAGCCTTAGCTTCATTGATACCAGACTCTTTTAAGTTATGAAATTGACTTTGAAATACATTAAATCCATTAATGTCCCCAATCCAAGCGGTCAGTAGATTCCTGTCCACAAATGAATTTGATATTTTTATTATTTCATTGGAAGTATTATTGGAAATTAGGCATAGAATAAATTCAACTTCATTATTATTGTCTTTATTGTATTTCAATAATGTTTCTATTAAATAATCAATGGTTAATTTTTTATGTAAAAAAATTTCTTGGATTGCTTTTTCCGCTAAATAAATGTTGCCTGCGAAGGAAATCGAAATTTTAGGATGTAATATTATAGTTTTAAGAATTCCATAAATTGATTCTTTTCTTGCTGCGTTAATATCAGTAATTCTTGAGTCAGACTCAATATATATTTTGTTGTTAATATTCTTACAAATTACAAGACTCAAATTTCTATAAATTGTTATTTTACTATAAAATTATAGTAAACTGATTTAGATGTCTATTTTTTTATCTCCCTAACTAGTGTAACTAACCCTAATTGTTATGTGTTACCAAAGTTATTATTTCTACCCCTCCACAAATATATAAACTTCCTCTTTTGGTTTATATTTCTTTCAAAATCAGTTCATTGCTGCAAGTATTATGATAAAAGCTGCAAGTTTTGTCTTCGGAGTACCTTCTTATGCCTTCGGAGTTGCTAGTTGGGAGGTAAAAGTTGTAGGTTTTGCCACAAATGCTGCAGGTTTTGTGTTAAATGTTGCAGCTTTTATGTTCGGAGTTGCAGGTTTTGGCTTAAACTTGCAGGTTTGGAGGTAAAAGTTGAAGCTTTGGTGTTAAGTGTTGCAGGTTTTGGGTTCGGAGTAAGAACTTTTAACACAAAAGTAAGACCTCAGATGGCTTGTGAAAGTGCTTGGAAGTTGGGGGTAACTCCTTTTACCACCCTACTAAGTAGCTGAAAAACAAAAGTAAAAAGCAAGAACATAATTGTTGAAATATTTTTGTTGGAATTATCAAAAAGTACTATCTTCGCAGTCCCAAATTTCAAGGAGCAGGAAAGGCGGGATTAAAAACGAACTAAAAACCCTCTCACTGTGTGCCCTCTCAGTAAGATACAAAGTCGACAGAACGTAAGTCGGCAAAAAAATAAAAATGTCAGAAACACTAACAGCTACTCCTGTAGCTCACACCCCCGAAGATTTCGATTGGGGAACAATCGGTAAAAAACAAGACAACTACTCAGCAGCCGACAGACAAAAGCTGGATTCACTTTACGAAACAACGCTTAAGTCTATTGCTGAGCACGAAATCGTTGAAGGTGCTGTAGTTGCAAAAAACAACAAAGAGGTAGTAGTAAACATTGGTTACAAATCAGACGGAGTGGTTGCTCTTTCTGAATTCCGTTACAATCCCGATTTAGCTATCGGAGATAAAGTAGAGGTATATATCGAAAACCAAGAAGATAAAAGCGGTCAGTTAGTTTTATCTCATAAAAAAGCGCGTTCAATGAAGGCGTGGGATAGAGTGAATGAATCGCTTACCAGCAATGAAATTATTAAAGGATTTGTTAAATGCCGCACTAAAGGTGGACTTATTGTGGACGTATTCGGTATCGAAGCATTCTTACCAGGTTCGCAAATTGATGTGAAACCAATCCGTGATTACGATGTGTATGTTGGAAAAACAATGGAATTCAAAGTTGTGAAAATCAACAATGAGTTTAAAAACGTTGTTGTATCTCACAAAGCACTTATCGAAGCTGAGATTGAAATTCAGAAAAAAGAAATTATTTCGAAACTTGAAAAAGGACAAGTACTTGAAGGTACAGTTAAAAACATTACTTCATACGGTGTGTTTATTGACCTTGGAGGTGTTGATGGACTTATCCACATCACTGACCTTTCTTGGGGACGTATCAATCACCCTGAAGAAATTGTTAAGCTTGACCAGAAAATCAATGTGGTTATTCTTGATTTCGATAACGAGAAAAAGAGAATTGCGCTTGGCTTGAAACAATTAAGCTCACATCCTTGGGATGCCTTGAGTCCTGATTTAAAAATTGGAGACAAAATAAAAGGTAAGATAGTGGTTACTGCTGATTACGGTGCATTTGTAGAAGTTGCGCCAGGTGTAGAAGGATTAATTCACGTATCTGAAATGTCTTGGTCATCGCACTTAAGAACAGCTCACGATTTCTTTAAAGTAGGAGATGAAGTTGAAGCAGTTGTTTTAACACTTGATAGAGAAGAGCGCAAAATGTCATTAGGCGTGAAGCAACTTTCTGCTGACCCTTGGATGAACATTGAAGCGAAGTTCCCTAAAGGTTCTAAGCACACAGGTACAGTACGTAACTTTACTAACTTCGGTGTGTTTGTTGAGCTTGAAGAAGGAATTGATGGTTTAGTTCACATCTCTGACTTATCATGGTCAAAGAAAATTAAACACCCTTCAGAATTTACTAAAGTAGGAGATAAGCTAGATGTAACGATTCTTGATATAAATATGGAAGAACGTAAAATCAGCTTAGGCCATAAACAATTAGAGGAAAATCCATGGGATGTATTCGAAACAATATTTACAGTTGATTCAATCCACCAAGGAACTATCACAAGCATCATGGAAAAAGGAGCTTTGGTTTCTCTTCCTTATGGTGTTGAAGGTTTTGCTCCAGGAAAACATCTAGTAAAAGCAGATGGAACAACAGCTAAAGTTGAGGAAACTCTTGACTTTAAAGTGTTAGAGTTCTCTAAGGACAGCAAGAAGATTATTGTTTCGCACAGCAAAATTCATGAAGAGGTTAAGACTGCTGAAAAAACTGCAGAAGTAACAGCTAAAAAGGAAGAAGCTAAAGAAACAAAGAAGGTTGTTAAAAAATTTAAAGATACTAGCGAAAAAAGTACTCTAGGTGATTTTGCAGCTCTTTCGAATCTTAAGCAAGAAATGGATGACAAAGAGAAAAAGAAGTAATTAAAGATAGTTTGCTACAGCAATGTAGTAAGCATAAAAACCACAGCCATGGTTTTTAGTTGTAAGCCCCGCAGAAATGCGGGGCTTACTTTTTTAATCAATACTCAAGATTAGGCCTTTGAGGTATTCTCCTTCGGGATGAAATATGTTTACAGGATGGTCTGCTGGTTGAGATAAATGTCCAATCACTCTTGCATTTCTTCCTGCAACTATCGCTGCTGACATCACCGTGCTGTTGAACATGTTTTTATCTACCACTCCTGAACAAGAGAAGGTGAAAAGTATTCCACCTTTTTTAATTTGTTTAATAGCTTCTGTGTTTATTCGTTTGTAGCCCATCATGGCATTGTGTCTTACGTTGTGATGTTTTGCAAATGCTGGTGGATCAAGTATAATCACATCGTATTCATTTGCTTTTCCATCTAAGAAATCAAAAGTGTCTTCAGCAAATGCTTTGTGTTTATCCGAAAATCCATTGAGCTCCACATTTTTATTTGTGAGGTCTATCGCCTTGTGTGAACTATCTACCGAATGAACTTCAGTAGCTCCTGCATTCAGCGCATACACCGAAAATCCTCCTGTATAGCAGAATGTATTTAATACTCTTTTTCCCTTTGAAAATTCAGCAAGTGTTTTTCTGTTTTCGCGTTGGTCAATAAAAAATCCAGTCTTTTGCCCATGAATCCAATCAATCGAAAATTTATTTCCGTACTCAAGCACTTCTGTGTTTTCTGTATTTCCAAAAAGATATTCATTGTGTCCAGTTATAGCTCCTTGCTTCGGGAGTGTTTCATGGCTCTTGTCATAAATGGCTAAAAGTTTTTTTCCATATACTTCTTTCAACGCCTCAGCAATTTGCTCGCGAATATTATACATTCCAACGGAGTGACATTGTATAACGGCAGTGCCATTGTAATAATCTACAATCAATCCAGGCATTAAATCGCCTTCGGCAAATAGAAGTCGGTACGCATTTGTTTGAGGATTGTCAATCAATCCAAGTTGTTTTCTGAATTGATATGCATGTTGAATTTTATTTTTCCAGAATTCTAAATTGTCTTTTTCGTGTTTGAAAGAAAATATCCTAACTGATATTGAACCCTTTTGATAGTGTCCTGTTCCAAGGTATTCATCTTTGTTTGAAAATACATCTACTGCATCTCCTTCCTTTACTTCTCCCACTATTTTTTTAATAGCTCCCGAAAACACCCAAGGGTGAAACCTCTTTAACGATTGCTCTTTCCCCGAATTTAAAATTATTTTATTTCTCATGTCTTAATCCAATCTTGTTTGTTAAATCATATTCTAACTCTTTCTCATCTGTCAACCACTGCAATACTTTTAAAAGTTTTTCTTCTTTTATTCCTCTTATTTTTTCTGATAGAGTAGTTATTGTAATGTATTCTTTTGCTAATACTTTTTTAATTTCGTTTTTTATTTCTTCAAATTCTATATCATTTAATTCGAGTTTATTTCTTTCCAAACATACATCACAAATTCCACAGCGATAGGTTTCTTTTTCTCCAAAGTAAGCAAGCAGTATTCGGCTTCTGCATTGATGTGTAGCGGTAACATACGAAATCATGGCATTCATTCTGTCCAATGCTTTCTCTTTTCTTTTTTGCAACGATTCATTTGAAATGTATAAATTATTTTCGCTTAATCTTTCCGAAACAAAAATTATTTTTGGAGAGTTTGATTGAGGAATATAGTCTATAATATTAAGTGTGTGCAAATGTTTAAGTAAAGCAATTGTTTCTTCTTTTGTTTTTTGAGAGCGAAGAGCTAAATCGGCTTCATTTATTTTTGTAAATTGCTCAAAAAGCCCTGAATATGACCTAAGCAGAAGTTTAATGAAGTCATCGTATCTTGCATTTTCAACCTGATATTTATATAATTCCTGTTGCGAAAGTTTGATGATAATCTTGGCAGATTCAAAAAAAGAATCGGAAGTTAAAATGTAGTTTTCTCTTTCTAAAATCTTCAAGCAATTGAAAATTTTGTTTGCATTTAGATTGTATCGGTTGCTGAAATCAGCAATATCAAAATCGAATGTAATTCCTTCGCCAGAGCCCACTGCAAGCTGATAGTAGTTGCCGAGTGCATTGTAAACAATTTTTATTTCTTCTACCGATGGATAACTTTCTTTTACATTTCTTTCAAGTTCTACAATATCGTGTTCATTATAAA
>CAYPEC010000038.1:0-7332 GCA_964409625.1 uncultured Bacteroidia bacterium
GATGCTGCTAATCATTTCTGGGATTTTGGAGATGGAGTACTTTCAACAGATACTAATCCTACTCACGCTTATGCCGATGGTAATTATACCGTTCAGCTTGTTGCTACCAATAATTGCTCAAGAGATACATTTGAAATAAATTTTACTGTAACAGGAATTGAACAACTAACAAGCAATAACCAGCAGCTAAAAATTTATCCAAATCCAAGCAAAGGAGAGGTTACGATAGAGATGCAAGATGTAAGAGTCAAGATACAAGACTACACGATAAAGATTTTTGATTTGCAAGGAAAGCTTGTAAAAACATTTCCCCCTTTGAAGGGGGTGAAGGGGGATGTTAAACTTTCAACTAAAGACCTCAAACCTGCAACTTATTTGCTCAAACTCACCGATACTAAAACTAAACAAGAATACTCTCAAAAAGTCATAGTTGAGTAAAAAGATGCTTTTTAATCGTTATTAATCGATTTTACGGGGTTACAAATTCATTCTACAAGATTGCAAATTCATTTTGCAAGGTTATAAATTCATTCTGCAAGGTTGTAAATTCATTTTGCAAGGTTACAAATTCATTCTGTAAGGCTGCAAAACCATTCGGCAAGGTTGCATTTTCATTTTGCAAGGTTGTAAATCCATTCTGCAAGATTACAAATTCATTTTGCAACGCTGACCAATCATTCATAATTCATCACTCATAACTTATAATTCCCCATTATCCGATGCTGTATTGAATGTTGGAATCCTGTTTGAAAATTTATTTATACAAGCCATACTAATCTCAAATAATTTAACTTTCTTCTTTCTGCTACCTTATTATTTCCTTGTTGTCAAACTTTGTAACCTAAGTTGCGAGTAAAAGATTAGAAGCATTTACTGACATATACCTACATGTTGGTTAATGTTGGTTAAATCATTCTTGCAAAATTCCTCTTATTTGCACCAAAAAACAGTTGAAAGTTAAGTTGCAGGTATTTGTAACCTAAGTTGCAGGAGTTTGTAACCTAAGTTGTGAGTGATTATAACCAAAGATGTTGATTTTGTTGACTTATTTGTATGCAGAATTCATTTCAAATAAGCAAATCATCTGCAAAAAACTTACAAGCTCGTAAGTTTTACTTTGATTGTTGCAACATGAACTGTAATTTGTCTAAAGATTTGGTAAAAGTATGGAAGTAAAAAGTGAAGAAAATAAGAAAGAGAAAGAATTAAACAATTGGATTTCTAAAATCATTCAAAGTAATCCGAATAAAGAAAGTTTGACAGTAGAAAAACTAAAGAGTTTTTTACCTCATAGAAATTTAAGTGATGAAGAAGCGGAGGAAATGATTTTTACTATCCACAACTTTTGTTGCCTAATGTATGAATATATCATCAAACAAAATCAGCTAAAAGAGCCGAACGGAGCGATTGTTGAGTTCAATCAAGAAAATACTAAAAAACAAGCAGCATGAACAATAATAGTAGTAATACAAACAACACGCTTCAATTTTCCAGCTTTGGAAAACAAAGTAAAACAAGTAGCAAAGCAAACATTACAAAGAATGTAGTTGTTTACACTCGAGTTTCGACAAAGGAACAAGCCGATACTAATTTTAGTTTAGAAACTCAGCGAAAAGTAATTGAAGAGTATGCTCAAAGAAATGAATTAAATATTCTTCAGTTTTTTGGAGGTACTTATGAAAGTGCAAAAACAGATGGAAGAAAAGAATTTTTGAGAATGCTCAACTTTATCAAAACAAACAGAGAGAAAACAAGTCAGATTCTAGTTTATACTTTGGATAGGTTTAGCAGAACAGGTGGTTCAGCTATTAAGATTGCAAGTGATTTGCGTGAGAAACATGGAATTTCTGTTTTTGCTGTAACTCAACCTACAGATACCACTAACCCAAGTGGTGTTCTTCATCAAAACATTCAGCTTTTGTTTTCTGAATTCGATAATCAGCAAAGAAGGCAAAGAGTAATTGCAGGAATGAAGGAGAAATTCAAAATGGGGTACTGGGTGGTTAAACCTCCACAAGGATATGACATTATTAAAATAAATGGAGATAGAAGAATTGTAGTAAATGAAGAAGGTAAAAAAATTAAGAAAGCATTTGAGTGGAAAGCAACGGGAATGAAAAATGAAGAGATTATAAGTAAGCTAAACGCAATGGGAGTAAAAATGTATAAACAGCAACTTCATAAAATATTTGTTAATCCTTTTTATTGCGGAATGATTGCTCATGGAATGTTGGAAGGAAAAGTTATTGAAGGAAAGCATGAGGCGATGATAAGCAGAAAATTATTTTTGAAAGCAAACAATATGGTTACTTCTTCTTCTAAATATGGAGTACCTCATAAACTTGAGAATATAAATCTTCCTTTGAAAACATTTGTTATTTGCTCTGAATGCAATAAACCTTTAACAGGGTATATCATGAAGAAAAGAAACATCTATTATTATAAGTGTAGAACAAAAGGTTGTTGCTTAAACAGAAATGCAGAGCAGTTGCATTTACAGTTTAAGGATTTATTATCTCAATATTCTGTAGACCCTGAGTGCTTTGATTCCATGCTTTACGAAATGGTTCACGTTTTTGGGGAATTAAATAAGGAAAGTGTAGAAAAGGAAAAGATATTCAGAGTACGACAAGCTGAAATCCTGAAAAAATTGGAAACTATCGAAGAAAAATTTTATGCCTTAAACCAAATGGATGAAGAAACTTTTGTGAAATTCAAAAGTAAATACATTCAGGAAAAGAAAATTGTTGATGCTGAGTTGGAGCTTTGTGGGCTGAGTGGTTCGAACATGGAAGGTGATTTGAAACAGCTACTCGAACTATCGCTGAAACTCAAAACTGTTTGGACTTCTGGGGATGTTAGTATAAAGGAAAAGTTGCAAAAATTGGTGTTTCCTGAAGGTATTGAATACAATCGCCAAACAAGCGGAGTTCGAGCAAAAAAGGTAAATGGAGTCTTTGGGCTAATCGCTGATTTGTCAAAGCTCTTGGAGGATAATAAAAAAGGGACTTCCCCTTTTATGGATTGGAAGTCCCTTTCAGCGGAGAAGGAGGGATTCGAACCCCCGGAGGTATTACCCTCAACAGTTTTCAAGACTGCCGCGATAGACCGCTCTGCCACTTCTCCGCGCCAAAGATATATTTTTTTTAATTTCACAAAGGCAAAATATTTCAGTTAGGGAACAATTTTTGCTATGTTTCTGCTGTTTTGTTATTTAGAGTTCGTACCTTTAGTATCCATGAAAATGAAAAAATCACTACTCATAGCATTATCCATAGTAATTTATGGAAACTTAGTCGCACAAAATATCACTGCATATTTTTATCATTCTAATTTTAATACCAGCGAAAACAAGCCATACATCGAAACTTACCTATCCGTAATCGGCAATAGCGTTAAATTTTCGAAAAACTTAAATGGAAAATACCAAGGCATTATTGAAGTATCTATTGCAATTAAACAAGGTGAAGACATAAAAGCAGCCCGCAAATACAACCTTTTATCTCCCGAAATTCTTTCTGACACACTTGACAAACCTAATTTTATTGACCAACAAAGATTTTCGCTCCCCGCAGGAGAGTACACAATAGAAATGGAAATAAAAGACAAGAACAAAGAAAACAAGCCCTTTTTAACCAACGAAAAAGCAAACATAAGTTTTGCCGATACAGGTGTTTCATTATCCGATATTCAATTAATAGAATCATATACTAAAGTTGAAAAGCAAAGCGTACTAACAAAAAGCGGATATGATTTAGTGCCATACGTTTCAGATTTTTATCCTGAAAATATGGAAAAAATTAATTTTTATTGTGAAGCTTATGGCACTCAAAAAGCATTGGGCGAAAATGAAAAATTTATTTTCAACTATTATATCGAAAAGTTTGAAACAGAAACAAAGCTGAACAATTATGGACTATTCTCTAAGCAAACTACAGGCAAGGTAAATCCTTTTTTAGGATCTTTCAATATGAAAGATTTACCTTCAGGCAACTACAATTTAGTAGTAGAGGTAATTGATAAAAACAATAGCTCAAGAACAAAAAAGAAAATATTTTTTCAACGGAAAAACATTTTCGGAAAGTTAAGTATGGAAGATATTGCTGCTATGAGTATTGAAAAAACTTTTGTTTCATACATCAATAATAAGGATACATTAAAAGAATACATCAGATGTACATGGCCTATATCTAGTGATAGTGAAAGAAAATTTTCGGACAATATTCTTGGCAACAATGACATAAAATTTTTACAACAATTTTTCTATACCTTTTGGATTAACCGAAATGCATTTGAGCCCGAATACACTTGGAATGAATATTACAAAAGGGTGTTAAGTGTAAACAAGGCATATGGCACTCCAAGATTTAAGGGATACGAAACAGATAGAGGAAGAGTTTATTTACAATATGGCTCACCTGACGATATTACAAAAAATGCACAAGACCCATCCTCATATCCCTATGAAATATGGCAGTATTACAGATTGGCAAATGGTCAAACAAATAAAAAGTTTATTTTTTATGATAGAGATTTAGCTTCAAATAATTATCGATTGTTACATTCTGATGTAAGAGGCGAAACCTATAATCCAAGATGGCAAATTATACTTACCAGTAGAAGTTCTAAAACTCCAAACTTTGATACCGAAAAAGCATCGGATAGATTTGGACAAAATGATGTGGAAGGACTTTTCAGAGGTACCAATTCAGGTAATTCTACCAATCAAAATGATCCAAAGTAATAATTACATTGTTGTTGTAACAAGCATTTAGAAGTGAAACTGGCAGTTGTAATTTTAAATTGGAATGGGAAAAAACTTTTAGAGCAGTTTTTGCCTTCAGTAATTAAAAACACTCCCAAGCAATTCGAAATTGTTGTTGTTGATAATGCTTCATCGGATGATTCGATATCGTTTTTAAAACAAAACTTTCCTACTGTAAAAAACATTTCATTAAAAGAAAATTTCGGATTTGCTAAAGGATATAATGAAGCTTTAAAACAAGTTGATGCCGAATATTATGCAATTCTTAATTCAGATGTAGAAGTTACAGATGGATGGATTTTACCCGTTTTGGAATTGATGGATTCAGATAAATCAATTGCTGCCTGTCAACCAAAAATTCTTTCCTATAAAAATAAAAATCAGTTTGAATATGCTGGCGCAGCTGGTGGATTCATTGACAAGTATGGATATGCATTTTGCAGAGGAAGAATTTTTAATTCATTTGAAGAAGACAAAGGTCAGTACGATGATGCTGAAGAAATTTTTTGGGCATCAGGAGCAGCTTTATTTATTCGTTCCGATATTTTCCATGCTGTTGGCGGCTTTGATGAAGATTTTTTTGCGCACATGGAAGAAATAGATTTATGTTGGAGAATAAAAAACAGAGGATATAAAATTGTATTCTGCCCCTACTCTTTTGTTTATCATGTTGGCGGTGCTACACTTTCAAAAATAAATCCACATAAAACTTATTTGAATTTCAGAAACAATTTAATTCTATTATGTAAAAATCACTCTTCAGAATACTTTTTGATTAAACTTCTTTTACGAATGAAGTTAGATGGTTTAGCAGGAATAAAATTCTTACTTTCAGGAGAGTTCTCTAATTTTAAAGCTGTTTTAAAAGCCCATTTTAGTTTTTACTCCACTCTTAAAAGTACCATTCGTAAACGTAAAGAGGAAAAAAAGCATATTACACAATATGCAACAACAGGAGTATACAATGGAACTTTAATTATTGATTATTTTCTTTTAAGAAAAACAAAATTTTCGCAACTAAATAAATCAAAATTTAACTAAGAAGAAAAGACTCAATGGCTAAGATGTAGGAATTTAAGCCAAAGCCAGAAATACTTCCCTTACATTTTGGAGCAATAAGAGAAACGTGTCTGTATTCTTCTCGTGCAAAAATATTTGAGATGTGTACTTCAATTACTGGTGTATTTATTCCGGCAACAGCATCTGCAATGGCAACTGAAGTGTGAGTATAGCCACCCGCATTTAAAATAATTCCACCATAGCTAAAACCAACTTCGTGTAATTTATTTATCAGTTCACCTTCTACATTACTCTGGTAATATTCTAATTGCACTTTTGGAAATTTATTTTTTAGTTGTACAAAAAAATCTTCAAAACTCATACTGCCATACACCGATTGCTCTCTAATACCAAGTAAATTAAGATTAGGACCATTAATAATTATTAGTTTCATATTATTGAGGTTGAGCTATCATTAGTTTGAAGTCAAAGGGATTAAAATTACTTTTCAAAAAATCAATCCATTCTTCACCATGCACAGCATAAAAGGATGAAAAATTTTCTCTGCGTTCTTGTAGCGTTCCATTTGGAAAAATTGTTTCATACAAATAATCTAATCTTTTTATCAAAACATCTTGTTTTCTTTTTTCTGCACGAATAACTTTAGCATAAATTTTATTCAACCCATTTATTGATTTTTGCCTTTCAGCATCAGCAGTCTTAAACAAAGTAGAATCAAGTTGTTCAGAAACATTTTTCACAGAAGAATAAAATTCTTCTAATTCATCTGAATATTTTTTTACATCAAATGAAGCTATCGAAATTTCAGAAATTATATTATTTAACAGATTCTCTTTTGAGATAAAAAGTTGTTCTTCTTTTAAATTTGATTTTTTCAAATATCCAACAGCTTTTTCATCCATCCAGACCATAAAATTGCGTGGAACAAGCGCAGGAAAAAATATTTTATAATGCTCAAAAGTAGATTTTAGCTCTAACCAATAATCAATTTCAGAAGGCCCTCCAACATAAGCTATATTGGGCAATATAGCTTGTTGATACAATGGGCGCAAAATTACATTCGGACTAAATTTTTCAGGATTGGTACCTAAATCTTTTAACAACTCTTCTTTTGTCCAACTCTTAGGAGAATCTACAAGTTTAAATTCATTATTTTCAAAAATTATTCTGTTCCTGAAACCATCTTTATCCAAATAAAAAAGATTTATTTCGCGAGGATTTACTTGTGGCTTATAACCTAAGTCAGTTAATTTGGCATTAGTCTCATTTACTTTCTTAAATGCTGTATTGTTTAATAAATCATCTTTAATCGTTTCGGAAAAAATCTTTTTAAATTCTTTATTATCAGCATCAATAATTACCAAACCATATTTTGAAAACAAAGAATCAACTAGGGTTCTGGTAGCATCAGCCAAATTTTCTTTTGAATACGAATCTGTAAATATTTCAATTATTTTTTTTGAATTATCTGATTCGCCCAGAATTGATTTTAAATCTGCAATTACTTTCTGAATATCTTTTGTAGAAATTCTGCCAACAGCTTTTTT
>CAYPEC010000038.1:7432-9668 GCA_964409625.1 uncultured Bacteroidia bacterium
AGCACTTGAACTATTTTGCTTTTGTAATACATCCGCTAAAACTTCCCTATCAAACGCGTAACTGTCTATATCCTTAAAAAGATTAGTGTCAAGAGGAAATTCAGGAGAATATGCAAAAAAGTTTTTTAGCTTTTTATTTCCAGAAGTATAATCAAGAAATAAATCAGAAAACTGATTCGTGTTTTTAAATTCAATATGTTTAACAGAATAATTCACTTAACTTCTTGCAAGGCAACAAAATTAGCACTTTTTAAAGCCAAATATGAATTATATTCAGAATCATTTATCTTTACTAAAGTTTTGAGCACAAATTATTACATAATACTTGGAGTTACACGCTCTGCAACAGAAGAAGAGATAAAAAAAGCTTATCGTTCTAAGGCAAAACTATATCATCCAGATGTAAATAAATCTGCAAAAGCCAACGAATTATTTCAGTTGATTAATGAAGCTCAAGATGTATTGCTTGATGAACATAAAAGAGCAAAGTATGACTTAAAGTTAAAATATGGAACAACTTCAAACGCATATAAAGAAAAAGCTAGGCAATATGAAAAACCAAAAAGCCAAGCAAATCCAAGCTATCAAAGCAAAAATTTTCATTACGATTGGCAAAGCATTAATAAAACATTTCAAAATAGGGGTGCTAAACAAAATCCGTCAAACGCTTCGCCTCTCATGCAATTTTTGTTTTATACCTTTGGATTAATTGTAGGAATAATTATAATTAGTATCTGTATTTGGGCAATTTCACAAAACATAAAACCATTTGTTTTTATTATTGTTGCAATACCCGGGGTTATATTAGTGCGTGATGGATGGAATGCATTAAATGGCAACAAAACAATTACAAATAAATTAAAAGAAATTTTTAAAAGTCTTTTTTAATCAATGAAATCAAAGCAAGTGGATTTAGTAAATATTGGATTAATTTTTATTTCACTTTTGGTGGCATTCAAACTTCCTTTTCACCTTTTTCTATTCTCCTATGCTGTACTCGGACCGTTACATTATCTTACAGAAATTAATTGGCTGAAAGGCAATAATTATTTTTCATCTATAAATAAAAAATGGAGTTATTTCTTTGTTCTCATATCATTTTTAATTGCATTGCCCTCTTTAATTGATTTACTTCTCCCTGCTACTAAAAAAAATCCAACTGTTTTTATTGAGTATTTAAAAAAAATAAATGTTCCGATAATATTTATTGCCTTTACATCGGCTTTGGGCTTTGCATTCATGAAAAAAATTTCTCACATCATGATTACTATAGCAGTTGCAATTGTAGCTTCTGTTTTTTTAATTAAAGTGCAGGGATGGATTCTTCTGTTTGGCGTATTTATGCCAACCTTAATTCACGTTTATCTATTCACGCTGCTATTTATGCTTTACGGAGCAATTAAAAGTAAATCTACCTACGGTTATATTGGTGTTGCATGTATGATTGTGTGCATTGTAATTATCGCTTCGAGCCACATCAATCCGAAAAATTATATTTTATCTGAAACAACTGTTGCAACTTTTTTCAGCAGTAATATGCAATATGTATTAGGAGCAATTTCGAAAATCTTAGGAATTTTTGAAGGAACCAAAACGCCTTCAATATTCCATCCTGCGATTATAAAGGTTCAAATATTTATTGCGTTTGCCTACACCTATCATTATTTAAATTGGTTTTCAAAAACATCGATAATCAAATGGCATCAGATAACCAAGAAGGAAGGGATTACAATTTTAGGACTATGGGCGGTATCAGTTATCCTTTATATTTATGATTATAAAACAGGATTTGTTTTACTTATGTTTTTAAGCTACCTCCATGTATTATTGGAGTTCCCGCTTAACTACATTACAATACATAGTTCCTTCAAAAAAATTGCAGAAATTTTTAAGAAACCTTCAGCATCCAATTAAATTTATCTGCTGCTCTGCCTTTTCTCACAGCTTCTAAAGAAGTAGAAATTTGATTGGAAATTTTTCTTTCATCAACCGCAGGAAGTGGGTAATCAATTCCTTCAAAAGCAAACAAAGCTATTTGAGCAATTGTAGCTGCTGTTCCTACTCCAAACATTTCAGTCAACAATCCTTTTTGATGAGCTTCGATTAACTCATCAACGCTGATTTTTCGTTCTTCTACTTTTATACCCATCTCTTTTGCAAGAGTTAACACGCTATTTCTTGTAATACCAGCAAGAATAGTATCTCCAAGAGGAGGAGTGAGAAGAACATCATTAAT
>CAYPEC010000039.1:0-9623 GCA_964409625.1 uncultured Bacteroidia bacterium
GAAAAAATTTTTAATCACAGGAAGTAATGGATTGCTTGGGCAGAAATTAGTTTATGCTTTGCTTAAACGAAATGATGTGCAATGTATTGCAACTGCTAGGGGAGAGAATAGATTGATTAAAAAAGAGGGATATATTTTTGAAAGTTTAAATATTGAAAATAAAGAGGAAGTAGAAAAAATATTTTCAAAACATAATCCAGATGTGATTATTAACACAGCAGCCATGACCAATGTGGATGCTTGCGAAACAAAGCAAGATGAATGCCGGAAAGCAAATGTAGTTGCATTACAAAATATATGCGATTCAATCGGTAATCTGCAATCTGCAATCTACAGTCCACATCTGATTCATCTGTCAACGGATTTTATTTTTGATGGAGAAAAAGGAACTGAATATATTGAAACAGATATTCCGAATCCTTTGAGTTATTATGCGCTGTCAAAATATGAAGGCGAAAAAATTATTCAGCAAAGTAAAATAAAATGGGCTATTGCCCGAACCATTATTGTGTATGGTGTAGTAGATAATATGAGTAGAAGCAATATTGTGCTTTGGGCAAAAGACGCTTTAACAAAAGGACAAAAAATTAATGTAGTGGATGACCAGTTTCGCTCGCCAACACTTGCCGAAGATTTAGCAGATGGCTGTATATTAATTGCAGATAAAGGAGCAACAGGTATTTATAATTTATCTGGAAAAAATACCATGAGCGTTTTAGAATTAGTATATCGAGTTGCAGATTTTTGGAAATTAGATAAGTCTCTTGTTAATCCAATTAAATCAGATTCTCTCAATCAAGCTGCTAAGCGTCCTCCCAGAACAGGTTTTATTATCACTAAAGCTATTGATGACCTTGGATATAATCCTCACTCATTTGAAGAGGGATTGAAGATTGTAGATGAGCAGTTGAAATTAAATATTTAGTTTTAATATATATTGTTAGATATAGAGAGTTAAAATTTCTATTTCAAAACAATTTAGAGAACTGCTCCTTTTTTTGAATTTAATCCCCTCTGTTCAAAAAATTATATATATATATAATATATATATGGATTGAAACCACAAAATTAAATTTGGAGAATTCAAAAAAGTATGTTTTCCTTTGCAAAATTTTTCGAATGAGATAGAAAGGATGAATAGGAATAGAAATGTACCATTTAATTAAGTAAGCAAACAGAATGAGTAAAAATTTATTTATAGTAGAGTCTCCAGCCAAAGCAAAAACCATTTCCGGATTTTTAGGAAATGATTACATCGTTAAATCATCCGTAGGTCATATCCGTGATTTAGTGGGAAGTGATAAAGGAGTTGATGTAAATAACAACTTTAAACCCAACTACGAAATATCAGACGATAAGAAACAAATAGTAGCCGAACTCAAAAAGTTAGCAAAGAATGCAGACATGGTATTACTCGCAACGGATGAGGACCGTGAAGGAGAAGCCATCGCTTGGCACTTGCAGGAAGCATTGGAACTTAAGGACGATAAAATTCAGCGCATCGTTTACCATGAGATTACAAAAGGCGCTATTCAAAAAGCAATTCAAAATCCAAGAACAATAGATAAACACTTGGTAGATGCTCAACAAGCAAGAAGAGTGTTGGATAGATTAGTGGGTTTCGAACTTTCCCCCATCCTTTGGAAAAAAGTAAAGCCATCTCTTTCGGCAGGTCGTGTGCAAAGTGTTACTGTAAGATTGATAGTAGAGAGAGAAAGAGAAATCATGGAGTTCAAATCTACTTCATCGTATAAGGTATCCGCTATTTTCCGTAATGCCGATGGAAATATTATTAAAGCAGAACTTGCCAAAAAAATTACAACACTTGATGAAGCAAAAGCATTTTTAGAAAAATGTAAAGGGGCTATTTATAATGTTGCAAACATTGAAACAAAACCTGCGAAGAAATCTCCACAAGCACCGTTTACTACTTCTACTCTTCAGCAGGAAGCAAGTAGAAAGTTAGGTTACTCGGTTTCGCAAACTATGCAGATTGCGCAAAAGCTTTATGAAGGTGGAAAGATAACATACATGAGAACGGATAGTGTCAACCTTTCTCAAACTGCAATTGACCAAGCTACAGCAGAAATTACAAGATTGTATGGAGATAAGTTTGTAAACATTCGTCATTACAAAACAAAATCAAAAGGAGCACAGGAAGCTCACGAAGCAATACGTCCAACTTATTTGAATAATCACTTAGTTGATGGCGATGTGCGCGAAATTCGTTTGTATGATTTAATTTGGAAAAGAACAATTGCTTCGCAGATGGCAGATGCAGAATTGGAAAGAACAACTGCTACAATTTCTGTTTCTACAACAACTGAAAATTTTATTGCCCAAGGCGAAGTATTAAAGTTTGAAGGATATTTAAAAGTATATCTTGATGTGAAGGATGATGATAACGAAGATGAAGAAAAGGAAGGAATATTACCTGCTATGAAAGTAGATGAGAAACTTCTTGCCGATGAACTTTCAGCAATTGAAAGATTTACTCATCACCCAGCGCGATATACGGAAGCAAGTTTAGTTAAGAAGTTAGAAGAGCTTGGCATAGGAAGACCATCAACTTATGCTCCTACCATTTCAACTGTTCAGAAAAGAGGTTATGTGGTGAAAGAAGAAAGAACAGGCGTGCAAAGAAATTACAATGTAGTTACTTTAAAGGCGGATAATCTTAAATCGGAAATAAAAACAGAAAACACAGGAGCAGAAAAAAATAAATTATTTCCTACCGATATTGGAATGGTAGTAAATGATTTTTTAGTTCAGCATTTCGATAACATCATGGATTATAAATTTACTGCACGTGTTGAAGAAGAATTTGATGAGATAGCCGAAGGTAAGATGAAGTGGACGGATATGATGAAAGCATTTTATACTCCTTTCCATGCAAAAGTTGAATTAACTTCCGAAACATCCGATAGAGCTTCAGGCGAAAAACTTTTAGGCATTGACCCTGCAAGCAAGAAAAATTTATATGTACGTATCGGAAGATTTGGACCTATGGCGCAAATTGGGGAATCAACCGATGAAGAAAAGCCCCGCTATGCATCTCTCAGAAAAGATATGCGCTTAGAAACAATTACACTTGAAGAAGCATTAACATTGTTTAAACTTCCGCGCACCATTGGCGAATATGATGGAGGAGAAATATTAGTTGCCATTGGTCGTTTTGGTCCTTATATAAAATATAAAGATGTGTTTTATTCGCTTGCCAGAGAACACGACCCTTATACGTTAGATTTACAAACAGCAATAGAAATATTAAAAGCTCCTAAACTTCCGAAACCATTAGGAGATTATAAAGGCACAGAAGTATCAGTAGCAAAAGGTCGTTTTGGTCCTTATGTGAAATACGGGGATTTATTTGCTTCACTTAAAAAAGGAGAAGACCCATTTGAAATAACACTTACAAGAGCAATTGAATTGGTTGAAGAAAAACAAAAGAAAGAAAGCGAAAAATTAATTCAGGCATTTGAAGGTTCGGATGTGAAAGTGGTTAATGGAAGATACGGTCCATGTATTCAGCAGGGAAGAAACTTCTTTAAAGTCCCTCAAGATAAAACGCCACAAGAAATTACATTGGAAGAATGCATGAAGATAATTGATGCATCCGGAGTAAAAGCAAAACCTCAAAAAGGCGCAGCGGGAAAAAAAGCTCCAGCGAAAAAGGCAGCACCTAAAAAGAAAGCAGCAAAAAAGAAAGCAGTAAAAAAATAAATTCGATAAATGGATTTTTCAGAATACTTCAGCCCGATAGATATTGAAAAAATATCCGAAGGAGAAGATTTTTCAAAAGGTACATTAGGAAAAATCATTCAGATTTACTCCGAAAAAAAAATATTTCCCGAAACTGAAAAAATACATTTAGCAATTATCGGAGTTGAGGAAGATAGAAGAGCATTGAAAAATAAAGGATGCTCCAAAGCTCCTGATGAAGTTCGAAAATATCTTTACAAACTCTCTGCAGGAAGTTATGCAAACAAAATCGTTGACTTAGGAAATATAAAATCAGGTCATACAGTTGAGGATACTTATTTTGCTTTGCAAGATGTATTGCATAATCTTATCAAAAAAAATATTGTCCCGATAATTATTGGTGGAAGCCAAGATTTATCTTTTGCAAATTACCTTGCTTATAAAGATATTGAAGCAACCATAAATATTGTTTCGGTTGATAGCAGAATAGATATAGCAGATGCAGAGAGCGAATTAAATTCTCAATCTTTTTTAGGAAAGATTATTATGCATCAACCCAATCATCTTTTTAATTTTAGCAATATTGGTTATCAATCTTATTTTGTAAATCAAACTTCGTTAGAGTTGATGAACAAATTATTTTTTGATGCTCATAGGTTAGGGCAGATCAGAGCAAACATGGAAAATGCCGAGCCAATTATTCGCCATGCTGACATGATGAGTTTTGATATTTCAGCAATTCGATTTACAGATGCGCCAGCAAATAATTATTCTTCTCCAAATGGTTTTTATGGTGAAGAAGCTTGTCAACTTACTCGTTATGCTGGCATGAGTGATAAACTTTCTTCAATCGGTTTTTATGAAATCAATTCATTGGTAGATAAAAATTCTCAAACAGCACATTTAGTGGCTCAAATGATTTGGTATTTTATAGATGGATATTATAATCGCAAGAATGATTTTCCTTTCAAAAAAACGTCTGATTACACAAAGTTTAAAGTTTTAATAAAGGACGGTAAATATGAAATTGTATTTTATAAGAGTATAAAAAGTGATCGTTGGTGGATGGAAGTTCCTTATCCTTCTGATAAAAGATTAAAATTTGAAAGGCATCATTTGGTTCCATGCTCTTATCAAGATTATGAAATTGCCGTGAATGATGATATGCCAGATATGTGGTGGCAAACTTTTCAAAAACTATCTTAACAGCGGCTTAAAAGTTTAGTCGAAAAAAAAAGCAATTCTATCGAAATTATTTTTTTAGATGTTTTGTTTTCAAAAAATAAATACATACCTTCGCTAACTGTGAAATAGAAATATTTCTTAAAAATTCAACACATGAATATAAAAAAATTATTGACCATTGCCTGCATTTCATTGTCCATAGCTGTTTCTATGGCACAACAAGATCCGCAGTTCAGTCAAAACATGTTTAACAAGCTAGCTACAAATGCTGGATATGCTGGAACAAGTAAAGCTATTTGTGGGGTTGCATTATTTAGACAACAATGGGTTGGTTTTCCTGGTGCACCTAAAACAGGGGTAATAAGTTTTGATGCAAATATTGATAAAATTTATGGTGGTGTTGGACTAACAGTTGTAACGGATCAATTAGGTTTTGAAAAAAATCTTTTTGCTAAAGCAGCATATTCTTACCATTTACCATTAGCAGGAGGAATATTAGGAATTGGTGTTGAAGGTGGAATGCTTCAGAAATCTATTACGGGTAATCAGTGGATTGCTCTTGATGATGCTACTATGGATGCTTCGATACCATTAAACGGAACTTCATCCACAACGTATGATTTAGGATTTGGATTATTTTATTCAGCTCAGAAATTTTATTTAGGTTTATCTTCTACACATTTACCTGAACAAAAATTGAAAGACGGAGACTACTCTGATTATAAATATATAATAAGAAGACATTATTATGCTACAGTTGGTTATGACTATGCATTAACGCCAACTTTTGATTTGAAGCCATCTGTATTTGTTAAATATGATGGAGCAACAACTCAAATGGATTTTACATTATTAGCGCAATACAATAAATTGTTTTGGGCTGGAGCTTCTTATAGGTTGACGGATGCTATTGTAGCTTTAGCTGGAATAAACTATGGTTTAGCGAATGGTTCGAACATTAAAATTGGTTATTCGTATGACTTCACAATGTCAGCAATTAAAACTCATAGTAGCGGAACACATGAAATAATGATTGGATATTGCTTTAAACCAACACCTAAGGTTAAAAAGCAAAGCCATCAAAATGTAAGATTTTTATAATATTTAAAAATAATTGTAACCTTGTTTAAAGTTTTAGCGTAATAGTCCGCTTAAAACCCAGAACAAACAAAAAAAGCTCGAGAAGAGAGACATTAGTAAAAGTAAAATTGAAATAACTTTAAAAAACAAATACGGAGGCATCCCCATGAAGAAATTGCTATTTTTAGTTTCATTTGTTGCCATAGTCACTGGTTGTTCCGATAAAGGAACAGGTGAACTAACAGGAGTTTTAGGGCGCGAAGATTGGTTCCAAAAGGATCCATATGGAACTTTGTTTATCCCAATGGGTGCATACCAAATGGGATTGAACGATAACGATGTGCCATACGCTCACACAACTAAGGCAAAAACTGTTTCGGTTCAGGCATTCTATATGGATGAAACAGAGATCACAAACAATGAATATCGCCAATTTGTTTACCATGTAAAGGACTCGATTGCTCACCGTTTATTGTATGATAACGGAATGGAAGAGCATGGAATAGCTCAAAATGAATTTCAGGAAGATCTAGATCCTCCTTTAATTAATTGGGACGAAAAAATAAGAGAAGATAAGCAAGACATCAGAGAGGTGTTAAATGAAATGTACCTTCCAGAACAAGAAAGATTTTACAGAAGAAAAGAAATAGATACACGTAAACTTAATTTTGAATACTATTGGATTGATTTAAAGACAGCAGCTTTAAAGACAAACAGATTTATACCAGAAAAAACTGCAGATAAAAGCGGAAGAGAGTTTCTTAATGGAAAAGGTTCTTATACCGTTAATGGAAAATCCGGATTAGATAGAAGTGTGTTTATTATAAAGGAGGTAATAAATGTTTATCCTGATACTTTAGCATGGATACATGATTTTACATATTCATTTAATGAACCAATGACTAATATGTATTTTTGGCATCCAGCTTATGATGAATATCCAGTAGTTGGAGTTACTTGGAAACAAGCTACTGCTTTCTGTATTTGGAGAACACAATTGTTAAACTCATTTTTGGCAGCTAATGGAGGAACATTTGTTCAAGACTTTAGATTGCCTACAGAATCAGAGTGGGAATATGCTGCTCGTGGAGGTCTTGATATGAACCAATACCCTTGGGGTGGTCCTTATTTAAGAAATGCGGCTGGCTGTTTCTTAGAAAACTTCAAACCGCTTAGAGGTAATTATGTTGATGATGGAGGTTTTGCAACTGTTCGTACGGATTCTTATAACCCTAACGATTTTGGATTATATTGCATGGCAGGAAACGTAGCTGAGTGGACAAGTAATGCTTTTGATGAAGCAGCTTACGATTTTGCACATGATATGAACCCAAATTATGAATACAATGCAAAGGATGATGAACCATCTGTATTAAAAAGAAAAGTAATAAGAGGAGGTTCGTGGAAAGACATCGGGCATTATACTCAATGTGCTTCTCGTACATACGAATACCAAGATACTGCAAAGTGTTATGTTGGATTCCGCTGCGTGATGAGCTTCTTGGGAAGAGATAAGCAAGATAGATTATAAAGGTAAAAACAATCAATTAAAAATAGGACTAAACAATTAATCACTAACAACTAATCAGTACATTTATTATGAAAGATTTCAGACCAGGAACCAAGACATGGAAAAAATTTATGGCCAAATTATATGGATTTGGTGCAGCAATTGTAATTGTAGGAGCGATGTTTAAAATTATGCACTGGCCTGGAGCTGGTCCAATGCTTGTTGTTGGATTATCTACGGAGGCAATTATCTTTGCGTTTTCTGCGTTTGAACCAATACACGAGGATGTTGATTGGAGTTTAGTTTATCCTGAATTAAAAGGAATGCATGATGATGATCATGGACACGATCAAATTGAAGAATCTAAAGAAGCAACTTCAATTACTGAGCAATTAGATAATTTATTAGAAGAGGCCAAAATAGGACCTGAGTTAATTCAAAGTTTAGGAGCTGGGTTGAAAAGTTTTTCTGACCAAGCATCTAAACTAAGTGATATTACTGACGCAACTGTAGCAACAAATGGTTACGTTGATTCAGTTAAATCAGCAACAAAAAATGTTGCAAATTTATCAGATACATATTCAAAAGCTGCAGAGTCTTTAACAGGACTTACTACTGCTAATGAGGCAAGTGCTAACATTGGAGTACAAATGCAAAGTGTTGCTAAAAACTTATCGGCTCTTAATGCATCTTATGAACTTCAATTACAAGGTTCAAACGATCATTTGAAATCAACTAGTAAGTTCTATGATGGAGTAACTGAATTGATGAAAAACTTAAATGATTCAGTAGAAGATACTAAGAGATACAAGCAAGAAATCGCAACACTATCATCTAACCTTGAGCAGTTAAATACTGTTTATGGTAATATGCTAAGTGCAATGAGAAAGTAATTTCTTAGAAAATTGAACGGGATAAATAAAAGAATATAAATTATTATATAAGTTATTGAATTATGGCAGGCGGTAAAGAAACCCCAAGGCAGAAGATGATAGGTATGATGTACCTTGTATTAACTGCGCTCTTGGCTTTAAATATTACAAAAGAAATTATCGATGCATTCGTTGTTATCAATAATGGTGTGGAGCAAACAAATAAAAACTTCGACACTAAAAACGGTGCAATCTATACAGCTTTTGAAATGGCGATGTTAAGCGATGAAGTTAAAGCTAAACCATTCAGAGACAAAGCCCTTGTAGCAAAGAAAAGATCTGAAGAAGTTAATAAATTTATTCAGGACCTAAAAACTGAAATTAAATTTTTAGCTTTAGGAGGAGAATTTCCAATTGAGCAGTGTGATACTTTTCATTTAGAGAAAATAGATCAGAGGGACAATTATGATATTCCAAGTCATCTTCTTATCGGCTCTGACCCAGGTAATGTTACTGGGAAAGCCATTCAATTGAAAGATATGGTCGATAAATATCGTCAAGATATGTTAGCTCTTATGCCTCCAAAAGATAAGCAAACGATGGAAGCGGTTTTAAAAGCAGCATTATCTACAGATGACAAGTATTCGGAAGAGAATGAGAAAATGATCAGCTGGGCTTGGTACAATTTTTACCATGCTCCTGTTGCTGCTGCTTGCGCCAACCTATCGACTTTGCAAAATGCTATTAAAAACGCAGAGAGTGATGTTGTAAGTTCGTTGTATAAAAATGTAGATGCAAGCTCATTTAAATTTGATAAACTTGATGGTCGTGTAATTGCCGCATCTAATTATATATTGTTGGGAGATGAATACAGTGCAGATATATTTGTTGCTGGAGCAAGTACTACAACGAATCCTGAAATTGTAATTGGGAAGTTAGATACAACAGGTGGACAAATGAAATTTGTTGGAGATACTACTCATATCCCTGTTGTTGGGGGTATTGGTAAATATACAGCTAGACCAGGAGCAGAAGGAACAAATGATGTTTCTGGTGTTATATACATGAAGGATCCTACAAATCCTAAAGTTGTTACTCCGTTTTCTTTCTTTACAAAATATAAATCAGCGAAGCCAGCAGCAGCAGTTTCTCCTGATAAAATGAATGTGTTTTATATTGGAGTTGAAAATCCTATTACCGTTTCGGCAGCAGGTGTTGCACCTGAGGATTTAGTAGTTAGCGGAAATGGTTGTTCTATATCTGGTTCTAGAGGT
>CAYPEC010000040.1:0-1322 GCA_964409625.1 uncultured Bacteroidia bacterium
GCAACAATTGCTTCCTCTTGTCCAACAACTCTTTTGTGTAATTCATCTTCTAAGTGAAGAAGTTTTTCTCTTTCGCTTTGTAGCATTCTGTTCACCGGAATACCTGTCCAACGAGAAACAACACCTGCAATATCTTCAGCATCTACTTCTTCTTTTATCATTTGTGAGCCACTATCTGAAAGCTTTTTTAATTTGCTTTTGAACTCTTCAAGTTTAGTTTCTGCTTCGCCAATTTTTCCATATCTGATTTCTGCAACCTTTCCGTAATCTCCATTTCTTTCTGCTTGTTCAGCTTCAAACTTTAATTTTTCAATTTGTTCTTTTACTTTTTGAATTCCTTCAACAATATCTTTTTCGCCTTGCCACTTAGATTTTAGCTGAGTTCTTTTATCATTTAGTTCTGCTAATTGAATATTTAACTCAGCAAGTTTCTCAATGTTGTTTTCTCTTTTGATAGCTTCTCTTTCAATTTCAATCTGACGAATTTTTCTTTCTACTTCATCTAATTCAACAGGCATTGAATTAATTTCCATTCGCATTTTTGAGGCTGCTTCGTCAATCAAATCAATTGCTTTGTCTGGTAAAAATCTATCGGTTATGTATCGTTGCGAAAGTTCAACAGCAGCAATAATAGCATCATCTTTAATACGAACTTTGTGATGCGTTTCGTATTTTTCTTTTATACCTCTCAAAATTGAAACAGCATCTTCACCATTTGGCTCATCTACCATTACTTTCTGAAATCTTCTTTCAAGAGCTTTATCCTTTTCAAAATATTTTTGAAACTCGTTTAAGGTAGTTGCTCCAATTGCTCTCAGTTCACCTCTTGCTAAAGCAGGTTTTAAAATATTAGCTGCATCCATTGCTCCTTCACCGCCACCAGCACCAACAAGTGTATGAATTTCATCAATAAATAAAACGATTTCTCCATCGCTTCCGATAACTTCTTTTACTACTGATTTTAGTCTTTCCTCAAATTCGCCTTTGTACTTTGCACCGGCAATTAGTGCTCCCATATCAAGCGCAAAAATTTGTTTCGATTTTAAATTTTCAGGAACATCACCATTGATTATTCTGTGAGCTAAACCCTCAGCAATAGCTGTTTTACCAACTCCTGGTTCACCAACAAGTATCGGATTGTTTTTAGTTCTGCGTGTAAGAATTTGAAGTACTCTTCTAATCTCTTCATCTCTCCCAATAACAGGATCTAGCTTTCCGCTTTTAGCTCTTTCGTTAAGATTAATTGCATATTTATTTAAAGCGTTGTATGTTTCTTCTTGACTTTGGCTTGTAACTGTACTTCCTTTGCGAAGCTCTTTAAT
>CAYPEC010000040.1:1422-7012 GCA_964409625.1 uncultured Bacteroidia bacterium
AGCTTTCTCAAACATGGAAGTATTTACATTTAATTTTTTAAGAATATACGGAGTTACATTTTCATCAACTTCCAATATTCCCTTTAAAATATGCCCAACTTCAATGGATTGATTTCCATTTTGTGTTGCCAATTGCTGTGCTTGTTGAACAGCCTCTTGTGACTTTATAGTGAAATTATTTAAGTTCATAATATTTTATTTTTTCGGAATGAAAAGGTCAAATAGCATTCCCTCAAAGTAAAGAAGAAATAATGTCGTATAAAATGATTTTGGTCAGCCAATTTGGCTATGCTAAAGAAGTTTAGCTGACAATAAGTTGGATGAAAAATAAATAAATTTTATTCCTTCTCAAATAAAAATTCCATTCCTCCTTGTTTAAGTATTAGCGTAGTTTTGTTACTGCTATTTTTGCCGAACGTAATTTTTATTCCAGCACCATCAAACTTAAATTCAGTTTCGCTTTTAGCTTCAAGCGGAAATGCATTTTGTCCTGTTGCTTGTGCGGTTATGCTATCACTTTCTTTTTTAATGATAATTTCTAATGCAAGTTGATCTGTTGTATAAATTCCTTCATATTGTTTCAATACATTTTCAGGAACTTCAAAAGTTGTGAAGTCAGGAAAAGGAAATTTTAAATCATAGCATACACTTAAAATTCCTATCATAATGTTATTCATTTCGCAGTTGAGCCCATTTCCACAGAATGCTATTGAAAGTGAGTCGTCAGGAATGTAAGTAAGCATAGAAGAAAAACCATCAATTCCACCCGTGTGTCCGTATGATACGTGAGCACCTGCTGGATATCTGAATATTCCTTTTCCGTAGCCATCATCTAATTGTTTCATTATTTCAAGTGTCTCTTTCGAAAATAATTTATAATTGAAAAGTGCTGTGATGAATTTAGTAAGCTCAGCGGGAGTTGAAAGAATAGCTCCAGCACCTGCAGGTATACTCATGTCAGTTTCGGATTCTTGCTTCCATTTTTTGTTTTCAATAGTATAAGAGTAAGATTCATTTTTCTTCACATTGGTTTTACCTCCATAATAAGTTTGTTTAAGATTTATTTTAGAGAGAATTCTTTCCTGTAGAGCTTTTGAATATTTTTTCTTTGTTGTTTTCTCAACTATATATCCAAGCAGAACGTAGTTTGTATTGCTGTATTCTCCTTTTTCGTTGGGTTCAAAATCAGGTTTTTGTTTCCTGATTAGTTCAAGCATTTGTTGTTGACTTTGCTTTTTGGTATTCCAATTCAAAAAATTTGAATCATTAGTAAAGTTGTGCAAACCGCTATGATGATTAAGCATCATTTCAATGGTTATCTTCTTTGCATTTGGAAGTTGAGGAAAAAAATCGGATAGTGGAGTTGTTAACGAAAGTTTTCTTTCTTCAACGAGTTGAAGCACCATTGTTGCAGTAAACATTTTTGAAATAGAACCGATTCGATATTTTGTGTTTATATCGGAAAACAAGGAGTCTTTCGTATTTAATTTTTTATATCCGTATGCTTTATTGTATAAAATGTTTCCATTTTTACTTACTGCAACACTTGCCATCATTTTATTGTTTGAGTAGTACAGATTTAACAAACTATCAAGTTTTTTTAAATTGAAATTCTCTTGTCCTATAACAGTTATAGTTATCAGGTAAAAGAAAACAGCAGATAAAGTATGTTTGATTTTGCTCATTTTGATTTTGCTTTTAATGTAACAGAGCGAATATACAAAAACTTAATACTTTTGCTCTATTCATATGATAATATTTCCGAACGCTAAAATAAATCTAGGGTTAAACATTGTTGAAAAACGAAACGATGGATTTCACAACATCGAAACAGTTTTTTATCCTATACCACTGTGTGATATTTTAGAAATAATCGAAAATGAAAAATACAATATTGGCGAAGAAAAAGTTCTTTTTACAAGTTCTGGAAATATTATTCCGAGTGATGGGAAAGACAATTTGTGTGTAAAGGCATATAGGTTTTTATCTGAAAAATTTAATTTACCTCCTGTAAAGATTCATTTGCATAAAGTAATTCCGACTGGAGCTGGTTTGGGTGGTGGTTCTGCTGATGCTGCTTTTATGATAAAATTGCTGAATGCAAACTTTGAACTGAATATAGGAGAAGATGAGCAAATAGTATTTGCAAAAAAACTTGGAAGTGATTGTGCTTTTTTTATAAAAAACAAACCTCTTTTTGCAACTGAAAAAGGAGATGTTTTTCAAGATATTAAAATCTTGTTATCAGGATATTATTTAGTTTTGATTTGTCCTCCTGTTCATGTTTCTACAACTGATGCATATGCTGGAGTAGTATCTCAAAAAGCAGAATCAAATCTTCGGTTAAATATTAAAAAAGATATTAGTGAATGGAAAGATTTAATTAAGAATGATTTTGAAAAATCGGTATTTAAAAAATATCCTGCCATAGAAGAAATAAAAAATAATCTATACAAACTTGGGGCTTCTTATGCTTCAATGAGTGGAAGCGGTTCAAGTGTATTTGGAATTTTCAAAAACGAAATTGATACGGAAAATTACTTTCAATATTGTTTTGTGTGGAAAGAAAAAATTACTTCTGAGCAATTTTAACTAAATAAATAGCCAATGCTCCAAAAATTATATTTGGAATCCATACTGCTATAAATGGAGAGAGAATTCCTCCTGCTGCAAATGTGGTTGAAACTTGCATGAATAAAATAAAAGTAAAACTTATTAATAGGCCCAGTCCCATGTGAAGCCCAATTCCTCCACGCACTTTTCTGCTTGCAATTGAAACTCCAATTAGCGTTAGCACTATTGCGGCAAAAGGGAAAGCAATTCTTCTGTGCTTTTCTATTTCATATTTTTCAATGTTGCTTGTGCCTTTCTCTTTTTCTACCTCAATATACTTGGTTAATTGAAAATAATCCATTGTTTCAATGTTGTTATCGCGAACTGCGAACTCTTCTGGCTTAAATGCGAAACTTGTATCGAAAGCAACTCCTTTTTTTAGTGTTTCATTTTCTCCTTTTATTTCACGTATCACATAATTATTTACAATCCAATTGTTTTTTAAACTATCCCATTTAATATTGTCGCTCATGATTTTATAAGTCAAGTTCTCCTTTTCGAATTTTTCGTAAGAGAATTTATAACCAATGTTTTCTTTGTTATCAAATCTTTCCATATATATGAAGGCTCCTGGGGCAATTTGTCTATGAATGTGAAAGTCTGTATTTCTGAAAGGATTCCGAATGTAAATTTCCTCAAATTCAATTCGTTTTTTATTTGAATGAGGAATAATAAAATTATTCATCCAAAGATTTATGAGTGTAACTGTAATTGCTGCTATTATATAAGGACGAAGGAATCGGTAATAGCTAACTCCGCTGCTTAATATTGCTACTATTTCTGTTTTTGCTGCAAGCCGTGAAGTAAAAAAGATAACTGAGATGAATAAAAAAAGTGGAAGAAACATATTTGTTAAAAACGGAACATAATTAAAGTAAAAATCTACAATGATTGCATTGAGAGGAGCGTGCTTTTGAATAAAGTCTTCAAGCTTTTCTGAAATATCAAAAACAATAATGATAAGGTCGATGATGATGATAGAAAAAAGAAGTGTAGTAAAGAACTTCTTCATCAAATAGCGGTCAAGTATTTTAAGTTTTAAATTCAAGCGTTAAAGTCGTTCGGAAATTTGTTTAACCATTTTATTTTTCCAGTCATAAAATGTTCCATTGATTATTTGATTTCTTGCTTCGCCAACCAACCACAAATAAAAAGCCAAGTTGTGAATACTTGCAATTTGCGCACCAAGCATTTCGCCTGAATGAATTAAGTGTCTTAAATACGCCTTTGAATATTGTTTGTCTACAAAGCTTGTTCCTGCTTCATCAATAACCGAAAAATCATTTTTCCACTTTTCGTTTTTGATATTGATAATTCCATTTTGTGTAAAGAGCAATCCATGACGAGCGTTGCGTGTTGGCATAACGCAATCAAACATATCAATACCTAACGCAATTGATTCAAGAATATTTGCAGGAGTACCTACACCCATTAGATAACGGGGTTTATCGCTTGGTAAAATGTTGCATACAAGTTCCGTCATTGCATACATATCTTCTGCTGGTTCACCAACGGAAAGACCTCCAATTGCATTTCCTTCTCTATTTTGTGATGCTATAAACTCTGCTGATTTTTCTCTTAAATCTTTATATACACTTCCCTGAACTATTGGAAAAAATGTTTGAGCATAACCATATTTTCCTGTGGTTGAATCAAAATGCGAACAACATCTCTTTAACCAGCGATGTGTAAGCTCCATTGATTTTTTTGCATAATCATAATCGCAAGGGTAGGGAGTACATTCATCAAAAGCCATGATGATATCTGCTCCAATTGTTCTTTGAATATCAATAGCTCCTTCGGGAGAAAAGAATTGAGCAGAGCCATCTATATGTGAAGAGAATTTAACCCCTTCTTCTGAAATCTTTCTTTGTGCTGCAAGTGAATAAACCTGATAACCTCCACTATCAGTTAAAATAGGTTTTTGCCAATTGATAAATTTATGCAATCCTCCTGCCTTTTCTATTGTTTCAAGTCCTGGGCGGAGATAGAGATGGTAAGTATTTCCTAAGATAATTTGTGCCTTTATATCATTTTCAAGTTCGCGTTGATGAACTGCTTTAACAGTTCCGGCAGTACCAACGGGCATAAATATCGGAGTTTGAATAGTACCGTGTTCGGTGGTTATTTCTCCTGCTCTTGCTTTTGAATTTTTATCGGTATGAGATAATTCGAACTTCATAAAAGGTATGGATAACACATAAATGCCAATCTACAAAAGGGTTTCGTAAATTCGTTTTAATTCGTTATTCGTACAATGTTAATTACTTTGTTTAAACTCTGCCAAAGATAATAGATTAGCGAAGATACTCGGAGTCTATTTTTGCTGAAAAGAAATTGCGATGATTGACTTTACACAACTTACGCCTGAGCTAATTGTATTTGCATTGTTTTGCTTTGCATTTTTATTACAACTCTGGTATTACTTTGGAATATTTGGAAAGCTTGCTTTTTTCAAAAAGAATGAAACTGCTGTTGAGCTACCTCCTGCTTCCATTATTATTTGCGCTCGAAATGAAGATGATAACTTAATGGAGTTTTTGCCGAAAGTAATGGAGCAAGATTATCCAAACTATGAAGTAATTGTGGTGAACGATGGTTCATGGGATAACACTCAAGACGTATTGAAAGAATTTACAAAGAAATATAACAGACTTAAAATTGTAACCATCAAAGAAGATGAAACACATGAGCACGGAAAGAAGTTTGCTGTGATGGTTGGAATTAAAGGCGCACAAAACGAACATCTTTTGTTTACCGATGCAGATTGTAAACCAAACAGCAAGGATTGGTTGAAACTGATGATGAGCAATTTTGGTGGAGAAACAGAAATTGTTTTAGGATATGGAGCTTTTGAGAAAACAAAAGGATTCATTAATAAAGTAATTCGTTTTGATGCTTTTTACATTGCATTGCAATATCTATCATTTAGCTTGGCAGGTAAAACATATATGGGTGTAGGCAGAAACCTTGCGTA
>CAYPEC010000040.1:7112-9308 GCA_964409625.1 uncultured Bacteroidia bacterium
CTATTTGCTTTTAGGTTTCTGAGTCAATTACTTATCTTTAAAAAGACAATGGATAAGTTGTCTGAGCCAGATTTATTATTATTTTCGCCTGTATTGGAAATAGGGATGATGTTCTTTTATCCAATACTAACAATCGCAAATTTGTTTTTAACGAAAAGTAAATGGAAGAGCTAGGTTCAAATCTTACCGAAAAAGGACAGCATGACTATAATCTTGTTCAACTAGCTCTTGAAGGAGACCAGCGTGCGTTTGCTGAGTTGCTCGACCGCTATCGCGATTCAGTTTATTTCATGATTTTGAAAATGGTTAACAACAAAGACGATGCAGATGATTTAACCATTGAAGCATTCGGTAAAGCATTTAAACGCTTAAGTCAATATACGCCAAACTTTGCTTTTAGCACCTGGCTTTTTAAAATTGCTTCCAATAATTGTATTGATTTTATTAGAAGCAAGAAGAACAGAACTACTTTTTCGCTCGACCGCAGCATGGAGAATGAGGAAGGTGGAGAAACATTCATTGATGTAAAAGCAAATAGTTTAACTCCCGAAGAAAAAATTATTAAAAAGGAGAAAATTAAATTGATGCATGAAGTGGTGAATAAATTAAAGCCCCGTTACAAATCACTTATAGAGATGCGCTATTTTAAGGAAATGTCGTACGAAGAGATTTCGACTGAGTTAGAATTGCCGCTTGGTACAGTTAAAGCACAGCTTTTTAGAGCAAGAGAGTTTTTGCTTGAAATTATGAAAAATTCGAAAGGCGGAATTTAATTTGATGATGGGAATAGAATTAATCCAAAAGTATTTTCCTGATTTAACTCCATGGCAAATTGAAAAATTTACAGCCCTTCAACCGCTTTATGCTGATTGGAATTCTAAGATAAACCTGATCTCCCGAAAAGACATAGAGTTTCTTTATGAGAAACATATTTTACATTCATTGAGCATTGCCAAGATTATTCAGTTTAAGCCCCAAACAAAAATTTTAGATGTTGGTACAGGTGGTGGCTTCCCTGGAATTCCTTTGGCTATTATGTTTCCTCAATGCCAATTTACTTTGGTTGATTCTATAGGTAAAAAGATTAAAGTGGTGCAGGCAATTGCTGATTCTTTAGAACTGAAGAATGTAACTGCTATAAATGCAAGAGTAGAAACGATACACGATAAGTTTGATTTTGTACTTAGCCGTGCAGTTACCGAGTTTCCAATTTTCTACAATTGGGTAAGAAACAAAATCAGTAAAAAATCATTTAATACATTACATAACGGAATCCTTTATTTAAAAGGTGGTGATTTATATGCCGAAATAAATGGTTTTGAAAGAAACATTAAACTCTTTAATCTCCCCGATTACTTTAAAGGTGAGTTTTTTGAAACCAAAAAGATAGTGCATTGCAAAGTTTTTTAGGAGTGATGAATGTCATTCTGAGTGAAGCGAAAGAATCTCTTATTTGTACATAAAAAAATGAAAGAGAAAGAATATAGAATTACAATCCATTCAATAGCCCGTTTCATTATAGCAACAGCTATTATTCTTTGCTCAAGTTTAATTTTAATTGATACTTACATTCCCCGAATAGAAAATGAATTTATTTCAATAATTCAATTTTTAGCAGTTTTTATAAGCTCAATTTATTTAGGACATTTAATTGGAATGGCTAAGATTAAAATTTTATTAAATGAAGAAGGAATAACTCATATTTGGGAAAGAAGATTTTTATTGAGCAGAGATAGAAATTTTAAAATAACATGGGATAAGGTTGACAACTATGTTTTTGAAGAAGATAGAACTGCAGATAGATTTATAATTAATCTGAAAAGTGAAATAAGATATAAAATAGACAGACTGAATATTATACCTATAAATGATGATTTTAATAAATTAATTCAAGATTTTCCAAAGCTTTCAAATGAGTTTAAAGATGCTAAAGACCCAAATAGTAAATTGAAAATAAAAGAAGGAGAAATCATTTATGCAAGCAAGGCTTTTAAATGGATTATATTTTTTATACTGGCTGGATTTTTAATTTTATTAGTGGGGAAAATATTAAATCCAGAATCGGATACTAGATGGGGTTCAATAGGCGTAATTGGATGTGGATTATTATTCTATACGACAATGATTAAAGAAAAAAAGAAAAAATAATCCCCCCCCCCCACAAAAACAAAAAAGCATGCCTACTTTATCGAGCCA
>CAYPEC010000041.1:0-9140 GCA_964409625.1 uncultured Bacteroidia bacterium
TTTACTTTGGAATAAAAAAAGATATTGAGCAAATGCAAATATTCTTTTTATTGACGATAGGTGCAGGTGCATTTTATGCAATTAGAAGGCGAATGAGAAAAAGAATGGACGGACAGCATAAGTAAAAAACCTATTGCTTCACGACAGCTATCGCCAACTCTTTTAATTGTTCTTCTGAAATCAAAGAAGGAGAATCAATCATGACATCTCTACCGGAATTATTTTTAGGGAATGCAATAAAATCACGGATAGATTCCACTCCGCTGAAAACAGAACACAAGCGGTCGAAACCATAAGCAATTCCACCATGAGGAGGAGCGCCATATTCAAAAGCATTCATCAAAAATCCAAATTGATATTGTGCATCTTCTTTGGTGAAACCAAGCACTTCAAACATTTTTGCTTGTAAATCTTTATTATGAATTCTAATAGAACCTCCTCCTACTTCAACTCCATTAATCACCATATCGTAAGCATTTGCGCGAACTGCTCCTGGGTCGGAATCTAACAAAGAAATATCTTCAGGTTTTGGAGCAGTAAATGGATGATGTTTTGCGTGCCATCTTTTTCCTTCCTCATTCCATTCAAACAATGGAAAATCAATAACCCACAAACAAGAAAACTTTTTTGCATCTCTTAATCCTAATCTTGTTCCCATCTCCAAACGCAATTCTGATAATGCTTTTCGAGTTTTATTTTTTTCGCCTGCAAGAATTAAAATCAAATCTCCTTTTTCTGCGTTGAATGCAACACCCCATTTTTTTAATTCTTCTTCATTGTAAAATTTATCTACAGAAGATTTTATTGTTCCATCATCATTATACCTTGCATAAACTAAACCTGTTGCGCCAATTTGAGGACGTTTTACAAAATCAGTAAGTTCATCTAATTGCTTACGCGTGAAGTTTGCTGCACCTTTTGCACAAATTCCGATAACTAATTCAGCCTCATCAAACACTTTGAAATTTTTTCCTTTCACCACCTCATTCATCTCAACAAATTTCATTTCAAATCGTGTATCAGGTTTGTCATTTCCATAGTACTTCATTGCATCAGCATAAGTCATCCTTGGCAAAGTAGGAATATCAATCCCTTTCACTGATTTAAAAAGATGTTTTGTTAATCCTTCGAAAGTTTGCAAAATATCTTCCTGTTCGATAAAGCTCATTTCGCAGTCTATCTGAGTAAATTCAGGCTGTCTATCAGCTCTTAAATCTTCATCTCTAAAACATTTTACAATCTGGTAATATCTATCGAAACCTGCAACCATCAACAACTGTTTAAATGTTTGCGGACTTTGAGGAAGTGCATAAAATTCTCCTTGATTCATTCTTGATGGTACCACAAAATCTCTTGCTCCTTCAGGTGTCGATTTAATTAAAACCGGAGTTTCAACTTCTAAAAATTTTTGTTTGTCTAAATAATTTCTGGTTTCAATTGCCATGCGATGACGCAACTCCAAATTCTCACGAACAACCGTTCTACGCAAATCTAAATAGCGATATTTCATTCGCAGTTCATCTCCTCCATCTGTATTTTCTTCTATTGTAAAGGGTGGAATTTTTGATACATTTAAAATTTCCAAAGAGTCGACAATGATTTCAATTTCTCCAGTAGTCATCTTGGAATTTTTGTTGCTTCTTTCAGCAACTTTCCCAATAGGTTTTATGACAAATTCTCTTCCTAATTTTCTTGCTTGCTCACATAAAGCCGCATTTGTTTCCATATTAAAAACAAGCTGTGTAACTCCATATCTATCGCGCAAATCAATAAAAGTCATTCCTCCTAAATCTCTTGATTTTTGCACCCATCCGCATAAGGTAACTGTTTGTCCAACATTAGCAATAGTAAGCTCTCCGCAAGTATGTGTCCGTAACATTTATATTATTATTAGTTATTTGTATCCTGTCTTCTTTTTCTATAAATTCTAATTGCTAAGAATAAAGTTATTGAAAATATAACTAGTCCAAGCATACCCCAAATCCAACCAGTATTAGATTTTAAAACAATCAAAAATACAATTGCCACCAAAAGAATAGTTGCTACTTCATTCCACATTCTCAACATAAATGAAGAACGTTTCACAATATTATTTTGCAATTGTTTGTAAATGGAATGGCATTGAATGTGATATAAAATTAAAGCCCCAACAAAACATAGTTTTAAAAGAAAATATGCTTGATATAAAAATGCAATGTTCTCATAAAGCATCCATCCACCCAAAACCAAAGTAATAATCATGCTTGGCCAAGTAATTCCATACCACAAGCGCCTCTGCATAATCTTAAACTGATTTTGCAAAATACTTTTTTCGGGCTCTTGCTTTTTTTCTGCTTCAGTAAAATAAATAAACAAGCGAACGATATAAAACAATCCGGCAAACCATGTTACAATAAAAATAATATGTAGTGCCTTGAGGTATAAAAACATGGGTTAAAGGTAGAAATTAATTAGAAGATATTTAGACAGATTTCTACTCTATACTATAAATCACTAAACCGCTGCGCATCTTTGGTTCCACCCATGTAGATTTTGGAGGCATGATGTTATTTGTATCGGCAATAGTTTTTAATTGTTGCATCGAAACAGGAAATAATCCAAATGCAACTTTCGCTTTTCCGCTATCAACTTGTTTTTTTAGTTCCTCCATACCTCTAACACCTGATACAAAAGCAATTCGTTTGTCTGTTTTTAAATCATGAATATTTAAAACAGGGGATAAAATTTTTTCTGTTAAGATAGAAGGGTCAAGGCTTCCAACTGGATTTTTCAGATGAATAATTTCTTCTCTTGCAGTGAGTGAATACCATTTGCCACCTAAATACATAGAGAAATTATGAAGTTTTTGCGGCTTATAAATTGTATTTCCTTTTTCTTCAATCATAAATGATTGCGAAAGCTTTGTTATAAAATCCTTTTCAGATAAGTCATTTAAATCTTTTACGATTCTGTTGAAATCAAATATTTTCAGTTGACTTTCGGGAAAATAAACTCCAAGAAAAAAGTTGTAGGATTCATTCCCTGTAAAGTTTTTTTCTTTTTCTCTTCTTGATTTACCAAGCAGAGCAGAAGATGCAGAGCGATGATGTCCATCTGCAATATAAATGGAAGGAATACTATTAAATCTCTCCTGAATTGTTTTTACTTTCTTTTCATCATTCACAACCCAAAGCGTATGACGCACTTTATCTGTAGTTGTAAAATCATAGTTTGGTTGAGTTGCTAAAACTTTTTTTATAATGGTATCAATTTCAGAATCGTCAGGATAACAAAACAAGACGGGCTCAGCATTAAAATCGCAAACTTCTAAATACTCTTTTAATTTTTCTTCTCGCTCAGTTAAAGTTTGTTCGTGAATTTTTATTACTCCCTCAAAATAATCATCAATACTGCCACAAGCGATAATTCCAGTATATGTATTTTCGTTTTTTATTTGACGATAAACATAATAAGCTGGCTTTTCATCCTGAACTAAAATTTCTTCTTTGATGAAATTCAAATATGCATTTTTAGCTTTTTTTAATCGCTCAATCGAACCCGGCTTCGTTCTCGTTCCATCACTAAAATCAGGATTAACAACATGTAAAAATGTAAATGGATTACCAGCGAGTTTCTCTTTTAAATCAGCAACAGTATAGCCATCAACGGAACGGGAAGCCACTAAATGCGCCTTATCTGCTGTAGGACGAAAAGCTTTGAATGGAATAATCTTAGCCATGCTTAGTTGATAGTATGTAGTTCGTAGACATTATTCAAGTGTTTTTATTAATTGCCATGAACTTTAGTTCATGGTCTAAAGTAAAGTAAAATTAGGGCTTTAGCCAAAATTATTTTCATCTAAATTATATGTTTTCAAAAACTCTTGATATTCATCATTAAATGTTTTCTTCTTGTGATGTTCTTCCTGCTTTGCAATATAATTTCTAACTTTTTCAATTCCAGATTCGCTAACAGAATGAGCTATGTATTCATCTTGCCATTCAAAATTTTGTTTGATTAATTTATTTTTGTTAACCCAAAAAGAAGATTCTCCTTTAATCAGCATTGCAATTTTAGAAATATTTTGGTCGGAACCCATTGAAATTAATAAATGGATATGGTCTTCTACACAATTCAAGGAATCAATATAAATTCCTTTCTTAATACTGTTTTCTTTAATATGATTAAGTAATAATGGTTTTAATTCATGGGAAATATATGGGTATCTATTTTTTGTTGACCATAAAAGATGAATCATTATTTTTATGAAAGGCATCTGAAAATACTTTTGGCTAAAGCCGTTTAATATTTATAAACCAAACCCATGAGCTAAAGCTCATGGCAACTACTAACTACACACTACTAACTAGCAACTTTTGAATTATCAAATTAGCTAATTCAATTCCAATTCTTTCTTGTGCTTCTTCAGTAGCAGCACCAATGTGTGGAGTTAAGGAAATCTTCGGATGCTTTAGTATAGCTTCATTTGGAGTAGGTTCATTTTCGAAAACATCTAAACAAGCGTGTGCAATTTTTCCTGAATTTAATCCTTCAATTAAATCATTTTCATCAATTACACCTCCGCGAGAAGCATTTGCTAAGATGACTCCATTTTTCATTTGAGCAATTTCTTTTGCTGTAATTACTTTTCCTCCGGGAACATGCATAGTAATGAAATCAGCACTCTTCAAAATATTTTCCATTGAAGATGTTTTAATTTTCACAGAAATTTTGTGCGCTCCGAAAATTTCTAAATCCAAATTTGCTTCCTGAATAAAAGGGTCATATGCCTCTACTTTCATTCCGCAGCCAAGAGCTATTTTTGCAACCGCCTGACCAATTCTTCCAAAACCAATGATACCAATCGTTTTACCTTTTAGTTCAATTCCTTTTGCATATTTTTTCTTTAATGTTTCGAATTGAGTATTTCCATTTGTAGGCATTTGTCGGTTTGAATCATATAAAAAACGAACTGCATTAAACAAATGTGCGAACACTAATTCAGCAACAGAATGCGAAGATGCAGCAGGAGTATTTACAACATGAATGCCTTTGCTTCTTGCATAGTCCACATCAATATTATCCATTCCAACACCGCCTCTGCCAATGAGTTTAAGGTTAGGGCAAGCATCAATTACATCTTTACGAACTTTAGTTGCGCTGCGAACTGTAAGTGCTACATAATTATTTTCATTGATTGCATTTGCAAGATTTTCTTGTGGTACTTTTTCGGTAATTACAGTAAATCCAGCTTTTTCAAGGATACTCTTTCCTTGCGCATCTATTCCATCGTTGGCTAATATTTTCATATTCATAGTTTGGTTCTTATCGTCATTGCGAACAAAGTGAAGCAATCTCTTTCAATATGGTGAGATTGCTTCGGGCTAATCGCCCTCGCAATGACGCTGTTTTTTATTTCATATTATGAAACACCGCCTGCACATCATCGTCCTCTTCGAGTTTTTCAATTAAATCATTTACTTCTTTTTCTTGTTCTTCGGTAAGTTCAACTGTAGAGTTTGGTATTCTTTGTTTTTCGGAACTAATCACATTCAGTTTCTTTTCTTCTATCGCTTTTTGCATGGCTCCGAAATCTGTAAAGGATGTATAGATTACCAATTCTCCATCTTCTTCCACAATTTCTTCGGCACCGAAATCAATTAAATCCAGTTCAAGTTCCTCTCTGTTTAATCCTTCTGCTTTTAATCTGAAAACACCTTTGCGTTCAAAAATAAAATCTAGAGAACCTGTTTTACCAAGTGTTCCGTTTGAGCGGGAAAAATACATACGGATGTTTGCAACCGTGCGGGTTGGGTTATCAGTAGCACATTCTATCACAATTCCGACTGCATACGGACCATAACCTTCATACACAATTTCTTCAAAATTTTCAGTGTTGCTTCTTTCGGATGCTTTCTTAATTGCAGCATCAACACGGTCTTTTGGCATGTTGATGGATTTAGAATTTTGAATGGCTGTGCGTAAGCGAGGGTTGTGGTCAGGATTTGCACCTCCTTGTTTTACTGCAATTGCAATTTCTTTTCCTATTTTGGTAAATCCCTTTGCCATCTTTGCCCAACGAGCAAACATGGTGTGTTTTCTTTTTTCAAATACTCTTCCCATGATGTACGAATAACGAATTGTTACGAATTTGCGAATTAATTGGTGAGCAAATATAATAAATTGCAGATAATTTATCGGAAACAGAATGGGAGAATACTTTTAGTGGGTGGTAGGTAGCTTATAGTGGGAAGAAGAATTCTACAAGCACATTTCAATATTTTTTCCTATTTTTGTTAAAGAAATAATGAACTTTACCAACTAAATTTATAACGATGACGCTGCAATTTATACATGATAATAAAGGTAACACAACAGGAGTGTTTATTCCTATTGAGGATTGGCAAAACCTAAAATCAAAACATGCCGACTTGTTAAAAGAAGAAGCGGAAAATACTGTTGAATTTGCTCCTTGGCAAAAACAAATTTTAGATGAGCGCCTCAACGATTATTATAAAAATCCGGAGACATTAACAGATTTTGATAAAACAATAGAAGACATAGAAAATAATTTATGAGCTATGTTTTTGTAAACAGACCTGTTGTTAAAGATGATATTTTAGATGCCGCTGATTATTACAAAAAGATTTCTCCCGCACTTGCCAAACAATTTTTGTTGCGTCTTCGCGAAGCCAGAAAATATATAGCAGACAAACCTCTTGGTTTTCAGGTTAAATATAAAAATGTCAGAACCCTGCTGTTGAAACAATTTCCTTATCACATTCATTACCTTATAAACGATGATAAAAAACAAATTATCATACTTGCTATTATTCACGCTTACAAAAATCCAAAGGATTATTCTTCCAGATAACCAAGTGTTCTCTAAGCAAATTTCTTTTCAACCTCTTGTAAAGAATTAAGAGAAAAGAAGGAGGAAATGTGAGTGTCTTTTATTTAAGGATAGAAGATGGATTGGGAATATAAATTACTTTTTGAATAGGTAAGATGGTTCATTTCCCTTTTTATTACAGAAGACCTTATATTTCATTTCATATATTTTTTTTATAGAATTATTAGTTTTTTCATATGAGACTAAAGTTACAAAATATTTATTCTTTTTTAACGAGAAACCAGCAATTTCTGTCCAACGAATATTTTTTTGCTTGTCTATTGATAATTGGTTTACAAAATAAGATAAGTGATGTCCATCAGCAGCGCTTATTTCTCTTAATCCTGAAATTAAAAATAAATAACATGTATCAACATGGTCTGCATAGTCATTATATGCAGTTAATAATTTATCAGCAATGTCATTTTTTGTATCGTACAAATAACTAGAATAACCTATTAAAAGCTCTAAAGAATCTTGTGATATCTCTACCTTTTTAATCTTACAATTTTGTGATTGGGCTTCTATATAAAAAAAAGACACTAATAATATTATAAATGTATACTTCATTTAATAGTGTATTTTAATTCACTTCCCTACGCAAACTTCTTTTCAAACTCCTTCATAACATCCACAAGCACTTGCACACTCTCTAAAGGAAGCATGTCAGTTTCTTGAATGTTTAATTTTTTTCTTCGGATTGCGGCTAGTATGAAAAACAGAATGAATAATTATGTTCTTCTCTGAAATTTCATACACAATAAAAAAGGGAAAGCGAGCAAACTGTGCTTCGCGAAAATGCTTGAACCTGCGCGGAAATAAAAAAGGATTTTTGCGTAGTTGAATAAACAATCGCTCTGTTTCTTTTTCAAACGGATCTCCTAATCCCTGCCGCGAATGCTCATAAAACCAAAAAGCATCTGAATATTCTTCGGATGCTTTTTCTGTAATAGTAAGATGGTAGGGGTTCATTTTAACGAGCGTGAATTTTTCTTCACTTGCTCCCAGCTCAATGTTTTTGTTTTTCCTTTGTGGTATTCGCGGCTGCGTTTTTCTATTTCTCTCTTCTGACTTACAGTCATCAAACTTTTTCCGTCATCATCCACATAAATTTTCATCATGTTATAGACCACCTCCAAAATATTTTCTTCTGCGTCATCAATGTATTGATGAACTTTTTTTCTTAATAAACTTGCAGTCATTGTAATTAAATTTATAGCTCAAAGTTAAATCTTTTTTTCTTAAACGGCATGGCAAATGCGCTTGCTACCCAAACTTCTTTTCAAATTCTTTCATAACATCGACAAGTACTTGCACACTTTCGAGCGGAAGTGCATTATACAAGGATGCCCTGTATCCGCCAACGTCACGGTGTCCGCGCAATCCGCTAATGTTTGCAGCTTTCCAAAGTTTATCAAACTCTGGTTCTAATTCAGGTTTGTGCATCACAAAAGTCAGATTCATTTTTGAGCGGTCTTCCGTAGCTGTTGTTCCTACAAACATAGAGTTGCGGTCAATTTCGGTATAAAGTGTTTCAGCTTTTTGGTTGTTAATTTTTTCAATCCAGGAAATTCCTCCATTATTTTTAAGCCATTTAAGCGTAAGCATACTCACATAAATTGGAAATACAGGAGGTGTATTATACATACTGTCGCTTTTGATATGCACCTGATAATCGAGCATGGAAAGCATTTTACGCCCTGTTTTTCCAAGCATAGTTTCGTCAACTGCAATCATGGTTGCACCTGCAGGACCCATATTTTTTTGTGCCCCTGCATAAATCAAGGCAAAATCATTTCCATTTACTTTTCGGCTGAAAATATCTGAAGACATATCGCACACCAACGGTACAGTAGTTTTCGGAAAATTTTTCATCTGGGTTCCGTAAATGGTATTGTTGGAAGTAATATGTAAATAATCAAGATTGGTTGGGATTTCGTAGCCCTTTGGTATATAATTAAATTTTTTGCCTTCGGATGATGCAACCACTATAGTATTTCCAATCATCTTTGCTTCTTTAATTGCTTTGCTTGCCCAAACGCCTGTGTTGATATATCCCGCAGTTCCCTCTGTGCGAAGCAGATTATAAGGTACCATGGCAAATTGCAAACTTGCGCCTCCTCCTAAAAATAGCACTTTGTATTTATCGTTTAATCCTAATAGCTCTTTAACCAATGCACGAGCTTCATCCATAACCTTTTCATAGTTTTTACTACGGTGCGAAATCTCTAAAAGAGAAAGATTAAGATTATCGAAATTGATACATGCT
>CAYPEC010000042.1:0-9052 GCA_964409625.1 uncultured Bacteroidia bacterium
AATTATGTTAATGGTTCTTGCTTTTGTGCTTTTGGGTAATGGTTTAAGAGATGCACTGGATACAAAATCGGTAGATGATGACACAATTTTAGGAACATAAGTTCCGTGTTTCTAATACCTTTGTTGGCATAAGTATTGTTTAAGTAGTAAATAAATAACTTCGATATGAAAAAAATATTTTTCCCTTTAACTATTGCTACTCTTTTGTTTGCTTCATCTTGCAAAGTAACTTTTACAAGCGATTTGCGTTCTAAAATTGAAGCACAAAAATTAGATTTGAAAAAAATTCAGTACTATAATTCTAAAACTATTGTGTTGCAAAGAATTCTTACAACAAGCGATACAAGAGTTGCTTCAGGCGAAGTTCGTTTACAAAACGGATTGCAGGTTGAAGAAATTAAAGTTAAAAAAAATACTCCTGGTGTTTGCGATAGTCTTATGGCGGATGAGTTAAGAATTCGTTTTGAGGCAGAAAAAGGAAGATATCTTACTTTTAGAATGGGACCTTATGGTGAGTACCAATTAAAATCAGAAATGTGGGATCCTAATGCACCTTCAAATCAGAAAAACACTCAAGAGGTTAATCAGTTTATGGAGTTAAACAAAGGAGAGGTTATGTATGAAGGAAAAAAATATTACGTAAATACTACAATCACACCTCCTAAGATTAAAATCAAGAAAACGGAATCAAGTAAATTTGATAAAAGCAGCAGAAAAGCTTCTGGTGTAATTGTTAAGTAATTTTTATCTTCAACTAAAATGGCAAATCATCAGCCATTGGAGTTAAATTGGCTTCAGGAATAATCGTTCTTTCTTGAGAATCATTGCTCCCAGCACTTACATTTTCAATTCTCCATGCCTCAAGTGAGTTGAAGTATTTTACTTTTCCTTCACGGTCAGTCCATTCTCTGCCTCTTAAGTTAAAATGAACTTTCAACGTATCTCCAACATTGTAGTTGTCAAGAATAGAACACTTATCTTGAGTTAATTGAAAAGAAATATGTTGAGGATATTGAGATGAATTATCTGTTAATACGAATTCACGCTTTTTGAATTTATCCGAAACCTGCATTTCCGGATTTTTTATTTTTAGTGTTCCTGTTACGTCCATGTTTTAATTGATTAATAAAAGCTTCCAAGCTTCTGCAACAAGTCCTTTATCCAAAAGTATTTTTGCTGCTTTGTGCTTTTCTTCTTCCGTTGTTATTGATTTAATTGTTTGGTAAATATCTGATTTTTTAAATTCTTCCAACTCATCAGTTGTTGGTAATTTTTCAACATTCCCTAATTGTCCCAAATTATTTCCAGTTAAAATATTACTTTTTCTAATATTGTTTGGAAGATTGTCCACTCCAATTCCTAAGGTTGTAAGAGGTTTTTGAACTTCAAACAAAGCATCACCAGAAGCTCTGCAATACCAATTTCCACCCATACGTGCAACTAAGTCAATTTTATTTTGGTTGATATTTTTATTTTCATCTAACACATCTTCACTTATATGAACCATTAAAATTTCGCATATAACAAGGTTTCCTGCACCCCCTTGAGTCCCTAATTCAATTACATCTTTTACTTTACATTCCATCTGAACGGGCGATTCTTTTACTCTAAATGGTCTTACCAATTCAGATTTTAGTTGAGTAAATCCAGCTTTCTCAAATTCATTTGTCCCTTTCGGATATTCAGTGCTAGCCAGTGATGTTTGCTGAACCATATCATAGTTAACAACATTAATAACCACTTCACCTGTTTCTTTAATATTGTCAAAAGTATGTTTTGTGGCTCCTGTTCGCCCACTAAGAGCAGGAGAAAATACAGCAATAGGAGGGTTCGCACTAAACACATTAAAAAAACTAAACGGAGCCAAATTAGGATTGCCATCTTTATCTATAGTGCTTGCAAAACAAATAGGTCTCGGAGCAATAGCATAAAGCAGATAGCTATGAAGCTGCGATGTTTTTAATTCTTTTGGATTTAGAGTGAGCATGAATATTATTTTGCTGCAAATGTAAGGGGAGTTAATCTATTTGTGATTTTTTTTTCTGAAATGCAAAAAATCAATACATTTGCCGTCCAATTCAATACAAATGCGGATGTGGCATTCTCGATGCAATCGAGACCGCAGATGCGCAAGTTACAAAATGCGGATGTGGCGTAATTGGCAGCCGCGCCAGACTTAGGATCTGGTGCCGCAAGGCGTGGGGGTTCGAGTCCCTTCATCCGCACCGAAAGGGATTGTTTCGTAAAGAAGCAATCCCTTTTATTTTTTCTAAAAAAAATTGTAGTAAAAAATACTTTTTTTGACTACCCCCATTTAATAATTTTTGCATTTTTTAATTATCCCTCATTCCGCATTTGCAAAATTCACAAAAACGGATTTGTCTTTTATTCATTCAGCGTTGATTTGGCAAAATCTGCATATGTTTTAACAATTGCTGCGATAATCAATTTCTAAAAGCCCTCCTCCGAAAATAGTTTTGCCATGTAATAAAAACAAAATACATGGAAAATAAAACATCAAAAAAAATCTTAGTTACAGGAGCTAGCGGAATGTTAGGTAGTAATCTAATAAGAGAGCTATTGCAAAGGGGATACACCATCAATGCTTTTGTGGAGAAAGGAGTAGAGCCTTTTACTATAAAAAAATTAGACATCAATATCATATATGGTGATATAACGAATTACGATGATGTCAATTTCGCTATGATTGGATGCGATTACGTTATACATGCTGCTGCAAATACTTCTGTTTGGCCTAAACGCTCGGAAAAAATCAACAAAGTAAATATAGATGGAACGCAAAATATTATTGATGGAGTTTTACAGAATAAAATCGAAAGACTTATTCATGTTAGCACTGCAAACGCCTTTGGCTTTGGTTCAAAACAAGATTTGGGGAATGAGATGAAGCCATCTAAATCGGAGAAGTATAAACTAGATTATATGGATTCGAAACACAAAGCACAACAATTGGTTTTGAAAAATGTTAAAGAAAAAAATCTTCCTGCAATTATTGTTAATCCCACTTTTATGATTGGAGCATTTGATTCAGGGCCAAGCTCAGGGAAAATGATTTTATCTCTCTATCAAAAAAAGATTCCTGGATATACTTTAGGTGGTAAAAATTATATTAATGTAAAGGATATTGTTATTGCAATTTCAAACTCTTTAACTCAAGGAAGAATAGGCGAATGTTATATTCTTGGAAACCAAAATCTTTCTTTCAAAGATGCATTTGGAATTATTGCAGAAACAATAGGTGTTGATAAACCAACCTTAAAACTCCATACTCCTTTTGCTTGTTTGTATGGTTTGTTATGCGATGGCATAGCAACTATAAGTAAGAGAACTCCACAGGTTAGTTATAATCTTTCACGTATTGCATGTGACGAACATTATTATTCTTCTGAGAAAGCAAAAAGAGAACTTGGTTTGCCTCAAACGGATATCCGTTATGGGATAAGAGAATGTTTGCAATGGTTTAAAGATAATGGATATATAACTCAAGTATCAAAGAAAGTTGCCATTGTAACAGGCTCAACAATGGGAATTGGTAAGGCATTGGCTCTTGAACTTTTAAAGCAAAATTATAATGTGGTTATTAATGGAAGAGATATTCAAAAGCTACAAAAAACGAAGGCGGATTTTTTAAATTTAGGATTTGAAGTATTAGCAATTCAGGCGGATGTTACTGTTTTCGATGATTGTCAAAAACTTATTCAGCAAACTGTTCATCAATATGGAAGAATTGATGTTCTTGTTAACAATGCAGGAATTGCTATGGATGAAACCTTTGAAAGGTCAAGTCCTGAAATTCTCAAAAATGTTTTAGAAAGCAATGTTATAGGAGCAGTTTTCCCAACTAAAGCAGCGCTGCCATATATTAAAGAATCAAAAGGTAGTATTGTTTTTATTTCAAGCATTGCTGGTGTTTTTGGCTTGCCAAGCGCTTCAGGCTATAGTGCTGGAAAAATGGCATTGACAGCATTAGCCCAATCTTTAAAAATCGAATTAAATTCTTCTGGAATTCACATTGGTTTAGTTTACGTAAGCTTTACTGAAAATGATATTGAGAAAAAATTAATCTCTGCAAATAGTGTTTTAGTTCCCGTTCCTAAGCGTCCAAAAATTCTTTTGAAAACTCAACAGCAAGTTGCGCTTGCAATTATTGAAAATATTAAAACAAGAAAGTTTAAATCAGTCATATCATTCTTTGGTAAAACAGTTTTTGTTGGTGCTAAGTTATTGCCTTCTTTTTTTATGTATTGCTTGTCGATTTATAATGAAAAGAAAATCGCTAAAGCAAATCTCGGGATGCTTTCTAAGATAGATGGATCAACTCTTAATCAAATGAAAAATGATTTAACCACAACATAATTAAATTATATGGCAACAATCAAAATACCGAAAAATACTGAGGAACTCATAGAGCTTTCGGAAAAAATTATAGTAAAGCACAAACAAGATGAAGAAAATTGTCCACTTAGAGATGTTGATTTGAAATCTTTGGAAAGAACAATAAGTATTTTAAAAGAACAATACAAAAAATCACTTGAGTTGAAGAAACGAAGTGATGAGTTAAGAGAACATACCCAGTTGATACTTGGCGTTCATCAAAGCCAAAAAAATATAAAGCCAGAAACGGTTCGGTTTAAAATTGTTCAAATAAGGGATGTACTTAAAGGTATTCATAGAGAATCTATTCATAAAATAGCTATGTGGGGATATGAAATTTTAGAAAAGGAATAATTCTAAAAATCATCAAAATGGAACTTGCTAAAAAAACAGATAAGCAACTTGTGGTGAAAATAATTTCAGAAACATTTTGGGATAATCCTGGAGTTAACACAGTTATTAAAAATGATAGTAGTAAAAAAAGCAGAATAGAATGTCTTGCTGAATATGCCTTTGAGTATGCGCAAAAGAGAGAAGGCGTTTATTTATCGGCAGATAAAAAAGGAGTTGCCATTTGTTTTAATCGAATGGAATGCAAAAAATATTTTTTATCAGAAATATGGTTGCAGGCAAAATTGATATTTAATGCTATTTGTATTTCTCGATTAACAAGGGTAATGAAGAGAGAAAAGCACATCAAGAAAATTAGACCGATGGATAGTAACTACCTTTATTTTTGGTTTTTTGGAGTACTCGAAGAAGCAAGAAGTGCTGGTACCGCAAAACAAATTAAAGATTTTATATTTAGTATATCGGAACAAAAAAAGCTACCCATATATGCTGAAACAACTGTAGAGAAAAACAAGAGAGTATATGAGTTTTATGGTTTTAAAACTTATCATACTTGGAAGGATATTGATAACAATATTACTGTTTGGTTTATGAAAAGAGATTTACAATAAACATTTCAAACGCTTTCTTACTTTTGTTTCCATTATGCGAAAGTATTTTTCCTACATCCTTATTTTTATTTCACTTTCTGTTTCTGCACAAAACATAGATATAGATTTATTGAAAAATATAAATGTGGGAAGAAACAAAAGCTTAGACCCAGCTTGTAGATTTATTTCTGAAAGCGTTTCTCCCCTAAGTGTTGCTTCCCCTGTAATTTTATTTGGTATTGGTTATCTAAAAAAGGACTGTGATATAAAACAAAAGTCACTTGTAATTGGTGCTTCTATAGTTACAGCTACACTAATTTCCACTTCTCTTAAATACAGTATAGATAGAACCCGTCCTTTTGATAAATATCCTTTTATTGAGCAAGCCGTTTCAGTTCATACAGCATCTTTTCCTTCGGGACATACTTCATCTGCTTTTTCTACAGCTACTTCATTGAGTTTAGCTTTTCCAAAATGGTATGTAATAGCTCCATCCTATTTATGGGCTTCATCCGTTGCGTATTCTCGAATGCATTTAGGGGTTCATTATCCGAGTGATGTATTGGCTGGAGCATTTATTGGCGCTGGCTCTTCGTACCTTTGTTATAAACTAAATCAGCGCTTGGCAAAAAGACGTAAATAGACTATTTATCGCTAATAATGCTGTGCCGGTGTATTTGCTTCGATTAAATGACTACCTTCGCGCACCGTTTAAAAGAACATTTAACAAAAATGATGTCCGTTCTGCCAAAAAATTCCTCGAAATTAATTTCCTAGTCGTTACTTCAGATGAATTTTTAAAGAACCTTTCTGCCATAAAAATGGCGGCAGAAATTGCGTGGGGCTGAGTCATTAAAAACAACTATGATGGAATTAAATTTCAAGGACATTAACATGAGTGATGATATGCGCAAAGCCATTGAAGAAATGGGTTTTGAGAACGCATCTCCAATTCAGTCGGGCGCTATACCTTTTATATTAGAAGGTAAAGATGTAATCGGACAAGCACAAACAGGAACAGGTAAAACAGCAGCTTTCGGTATTCCTTTATTGGAAATGATTGACCCGAAAGACAAACACGTTACAGCAGTAATACTTTGTCCTACACGTGAACTTTCTGTTCAGGTAGCAAACGAACTAAAAAAATTAGCCAAGTACAAAAGAGGGATAAATATTTTACCTATTTATGGTGGAGAATCTATTCAAAAACAAATTTTAGCATTGAAGCGTGGAGTACAAGTAATTGTTGGAACTCCAGGAAGAGTAATTGACCATCTGGAAAGAAAAACACTTCGCTTTGAACAAGTAAAGATGGCTGTATTGGATGAAGCTGATGAAATGTTGAACATGGGCTTCAGAGATGATATTGAATCTATTTTGAAGTTGATGCCTAAAGAACGTCAAACAGTTTTGTTTTCGGCAACTATGCCAAAAGCAATTTTAGACATTACTCATAAATATCAGCGAACTCCGGAGTATGTAAAGGTTACACCAAAAGAACTTACGGCTTCAAATGTTGAACAGGTTTATTATGATGTGAAAAATTCATTGAAGTTGAAAGTAATTTCAACACTTGTAAATCTTCAGAATATTCAACTTGCATTGGTGTTTTGTAATACCAAATCGAAAGTAGATGATGTGGTAGATGAACTTATAAGTAAAGGTCATAAAGCAGCAGGTATTCACGGAGATTTGCGTCAAGCTCAGCGTAATCAGGTTTTAGGGAATTTCAGAAACAATAGTATCAATATTCTTGTAGCAACAGATGTAGCAGCAAGAGGAATTGATGTTAGTAATGTGGATGTGGTTTTCAACTTTGATTTACCTTACGACCCCGAGCAATATGTTCACCGTATAGGAAGAACAGCAAGAGCAGGAAAATCGGGTAAAGCAATAAGTTTTACATGCGGTAGAGATGATATGTATCGTTTGAGAGATATCGAGAGATATACAAAGGTGAGAATTGACAAAAAAGAATTGCCTTCTCAAAGCGAAATCATGGAGCAAAACAAAAATCAATTGCTTGAATCATTAACAAAATTAATTGCTTCGAGAGGAATTGAAAAGTATCAGACAATGATAAATTCTTTGGTAACTGAAAATTCAATGTCGGTAGAATTAATTGCAGCAGCACTTCTTAAAAACTACATGAAGGACGATGGAACAGATGTTTCAGCAGAAGGAAATGAGCGCAGAGAAAGACCAGTGAGAGAAAGATCGGAAAGAGGAGAAAGAAGTGAGCGTCCTTCGCGTTTTGAACGCCCAACAAGAGATGGAGGCAGAAGAGAAGATGGCAGAAGAGAACGCACTTCAGGCAGCAGAGATGGTGGTTTTAGAAAAGAACGTCCAAGAGTAAATAATGAAGATATGACACGCCTTTTTTTATCAGTAGGTAAAAAAGATAATGTAAATCCTGGAGATATACTTGGAGCCATTGCTGGCGAAAGCAATATTGATGGAAACAACATTGGTGCTATAGATATTTTTGAAGATTTTACTTTTGTAGATGTTTCGAAAGATGTAGCCACTCAGGTTATTGATAGCATGGATAACAACAAAATAAAAGGCAAAAAAGTAAATATTGAAGTTGCCAAAGCGCGTGGAGCAGCTCCAAGAAGAAGAAGAACCGAAGATTAATTAGATTTAATCATAACATTAGAAAGAGGTACAGTTTTGTACCTCTTTTTTGTTTTAGAATAATATACATTTCTACCATTTTCAAATTTTTCTTAATTGGCTTTTTTCCTATCTTTGCACCCCTAATAAAAAAGTAAAATATACCATGAACATTGTAAAAGAAAACATTGACGAGCTAAATGCAGTTCTAAAAGTAAAAGTAACACCCGAAGATTATATAAATAAAGTAGAAGAAGCATTAAAAGGTCATCAGAAAAAAGCATCTATGCCAGGTTTCCGACCAGGTAAAGTACCAGCAGGGATGATTAAAAAAATGTATGGAAAATCTATTTTGGTTGATGAAATCAATCGTTTACTTTCTGATTCAGTTCATAAATATATTGTAGATAATAAAATTGATATGCTTGGAAATCCACTCCCAAAGATGGATGCTAATATTGATTGGGATAACCAAAAAGAATTTGATTTTAGTTATGATTTAGGAATTGCTCCAAAGTTTGAAATCAATATTTCTGCTAAAGATAAATTTGTGAATCAGCTTGTAAAAATTGACGATACATTGATTGATAAATATGTAAACGATATTCGCAAAAACTTTGGTAAGCCAGCAGATGCTGAAACATCAGAAGAAAAAGATTTATTGTTTGGAGATTTTGTAGAACTTGATGCAAATGGAGAAATACTTGCGGGAGGAATTTTTAAATCTTCTTCGGTAGCTATTGATAGAATTAAAAACACAGATTTACAAAAGCAATTCATCGGTTTGAAGAAAGACGATAAAGTTGTTTTAAGCCCAGCTAAACTTTCAGAAAGTGTTACAGATATTTCTGCGATGCTTGGAATTAAAAAAGAAGAAGTAGAAAATCTTAAAAACAATTTTCAATTTACCATTAAGAACATTGCTCGAATAGCAGATGCAGAAGTTGACCAAGAACTATTTGATAAGGTGTACGGACCGGGAGCTGTTGCAAATGTTGAGGAGTTCAGAAATAAAATTAAAGGAGAGCTTGAAAATATGTTTGCGGGAGATAGCGAGCGCAAACTTAAGAATGAAATTGTAGAGGGGTTGATGAAAAAGC
>CAYPEC010000043.1:0-6373 GCA_964409625.1 uncultured Bacteroidia bacterium
GTGTTTGATTTTTTCAATATTTCATCTGCCATATTTTGTGAAATAAAAATAACCGGCATTTGTTTTTCTTTCTCTTTTCCATCTTCCTTTTTTTGCAACTGCATAGAAGGAGATTCTAAAAAATGTTTTAATCTTTTTACGCTGTTGTCAAAATCATCTACAACAATTAAAAGGGCTGCTGCGCCTTTTGCTCTTGCTATTTCAATTTTTTTTCTCGAACTTGATTGTGGCGACAGTTCTTTTTTGTCGGTTACAAAAGAAATAGAGTCTTTACTTATTGGCTCTCCAGATAAAATCAATAATACATTGTCTTTTACTTCCACATTTTTATAATCATCGTACTTCTCCGAGCTTATTCCATATCCTAAAAATGTGATGCTGGATGAAGAAATATTTCCCTTGTCTAATCCCGGAAAAGAATAAAAATCTTTTTTGTCTTCGAACTTTTTTCCGCCTATTGAAATCTCTATCTTTTGCGGATTCTTTATCAGCAGCGGGTATTGTTGATAATAACCTATGTCTTTTATTTCAGGAATTCCAAATGATTTGAATTGAGCTGAAATATACTCTGCCGCCATTTTTTGACCCTTCTGCCCCGTTTCTCTTCCTTCATATTCATCAGAAGCTAAAACATTAAGGTGTTTTTGTAGGTCTTCTTTTAATATGGTTTGAGAATATTTTATTGCAACAGTGTCTTTTTCCTGAGCACAAATAATGCTGGAAGAAAACAATAAAAACAAAAATCCCTTTTTAACAATCATTGCTTATTTTTTTAACTCTGTCTGTATGGCGACCGCCCTCAAATTCTGTTTTAATAAATATCTCTATGCTGTCTTTCGCCTCTGAATAAGAAATATAACGAGCGGGCAGCGCTATAATATTTGCATCGTTATGTTGGCGAGCCAACAAAGCAATTTCTTTATTCCAACACAAGGCCGAACGAATTCCCTTGTGTTTATTTGCTGTCATATTAATCCCATTTCCGCTTCCGCAAATTAAAATCCCCAAATCATTTTCCTTGTTTTCAACAGAGCTTGCAACAGGATGTGCAAAATCTGGATAGTCTGCTCTTTCTTCTGAATAACAGCCAAAATCCTTTACCTGATAGCCTTTGTCAACTAAATAGTTCTTTATTTTTTCCTTTAATTGAAATCCCGCATGGTCGGCTCCAATAGCAATTTTTTTCATTTTTTATTATTTGTTTATAAGGATTAACAACTAAAAATTCTTTGCGTTTTTACAAGGATTTGTTTTAACAAAAGTGCTGTTAATTTTTTAAAAAATTGTTATTAAGTTTAAATTAATTTTCCTTGCATTGTTAATAACCATTTTTACATAAGATATTTTTACAATGAAATACAATTTAAAATTATGATTTGTTGATATAATTCAACCAACATATCAATATCTTTTTTTGGTTTATTTCTTGTGTTTTAATAACAAATACAGTTTACTAACAAGAAGTTAAAAACCATATAATTTCATAATAAACAGATACTTATAACTTTTATATTAGTTTATAATATGTTCACAAACAGTTATAAACGCTAAAGTCAATTATTAATTAAAAAATCAACTAACAATACTAACAGCCTTATTGTATTATCTATTAATTATTTTTAAAATATATATAATACTATTAGTTAGTTTTTGATTTAATGTTTTATAAATAAAGTTGATGAATAAGCAAAGTTTAAAAACTTTATATTTGTTTTAAATACACCAGCAGATAAACACAGCCATTTGAATTATTTTAAAATAAATATAATCCTATTTTTTTTTCTCATTTCTTTTTCAATTGGATTTACTCAGTCGAAAATAAATCCGAATGGATATAATATTTTTTATTTTGATAATGGTAAAATTTCAAGTGAGGGAACCATGAAAGATGGAAAACCTGATGGTTATTGGAAAACATATTATCAAAATGGAAAATTAAAATCCGAAGGAAATCGAAAGAATTTTCAACTCGATAGTTTGTGGAAATTTTATAATGAAAAAGGATTAGTAACAACAGAATTTAATTATAAATTAGGAAAGAAAAATGGATTCAAAAATACGTATGATGAAAAAGAGAATTTAGTATCAAAAGAAAATTATGTTGATGATGTAAAATCGGGAGATACTTATTTATTTTATGAATCAGGAAAAGTTAAAGAAAAAATAAATTTTGTAAATGGAAGAGAAGAAGGAATGTGCTATGAATATGCCGAAGATTCAACCATAATAACGCTTTTAGAATATCAAATGGGATTTTTAAAGAAGCAGGAAAAGATAAATAGGAAAGATGAGCAAGGAAGAAAACAAGGTGTTTATAAACAATTTTATGATAATGCAAAATTAAAATCAGAAGCAAAATATATTGATGATAAGTTAGACGGTTTTGTAAAAGAATATTCAAAAGACGGAAGTTTGATTTCTGCTGAAAAATTTGCGAATGGAAAAAAACAAGAAAATGTTCCAGAGCTGGCTAAAATAGATATAAAAAGTATTTATTTTACTAATGGAAGGGTAAAGTTTTCTGGAGGCTATAAAGGAGACAGACCAGAAGGAATACACAGAGAGTATGACACTCTTGGAAATGTTGTAGCCGCAAAAATATATGTTGATGGATATTTAACAGGCGAGGGAATTATAGATGAAGAAGGAAAACAACAAGGCAAATGGAAAGAGTTTCATTCAAACGGAGATGTTCGGTCTGCAGGAGAATATTTAGAAGGAAAGAGAATTGGCGAATGGCAATTTTTTTATACAGGAAATGCAGTTGAGCAAAAAGGAAAATATGATAAAAAGGGCAAAGCACAAGGAGCCTGGAAATGGTATCACGAAAACGGATTGATACTGCGCGAAGAAAGCTATTTAGACGGGAAGCAAGACGGGATAATGACAGAATATTCTGATAGTGGAAATGTTATAACGAAGGGAGAATATATAGACGGAAAAAAAGATGGACCCTGGATGTATCAGCTAAACAACTATAAAGAAGAAGGTTCTTACAAAGGAAGTGAGCGAGATGGAGAGTGGAAGCAATTTTATATAACCTCACAAACACTTAGATTTGTTGGAAAATTTATAGATGGCAATCCAGACGGGAAGCATAAATTTTATTATCCAAATGGAAAATTAAATCAAGAAGGCGATTATAAAATGGGAAGAAAAGAAGGCGATTGGAATTTTTATACCGAGGATGGCCTTAAGTTTTTAACCATTTGGTTTGAAAACGATGAAGAAACAAAATTTGATGGAATTAAAATTGGCACAACAAACGAAGTAGAATAAAATGCCACAAAAAAACAAATCTAGAGAAGAGCTTATTTCAGAGATAAAAAAACTGAAGAAAAAACTTTACGATTCTGTAATAAGCATTCCTGGCGTTGCGGTAATTAATAAATACGAAAGGGCGCTTTCGGAAAGCGAAGAAAAGCTTCGGGTAATTTTCGAAAATGCATCCGAAACGGTTATGCTTGTTAGCCTGAGCGGCCTGGTGTTAAGAATAAATCACGGAATTTTTGATTATCCCAAAGAAAGGTACTTAAACAAGTCGGCATACAGAATTATTCCCCAAAAAGAATTTAATTGGGTTCTGAAAAACAAAAAGAAAAAAGAATATGAGTGTAGCGGAATTAGCTCAAGCGGGAGTCACTATTGGCAGACAATAAGAATAAGCCCAATTATAGAAAAAAAACAAATTGCAAATTTTATTGTTTCCATTTTTGATACCACAGAGCAAAAGCTCGCAGAAGAAAAAACAAAAGAGGCGGAAGAAAGATTTAGAAAGCTTTCGGATTCAACATTTGAGGGCGTTGTTATTCATGCTAATGGAATTATCATAGAGGCCAACAAAGCGTTTTCGAAAATATTTGGCTATGCCAGAAAAGAGCTTATTGGCAAAAACGCCATCATGTTCGCCACCCCCCAGTCGCAAAAATTAATAAAGCAAAAGATAAAAGATAAAAACGAAGACCCATACGAAGCAGAAGGACAAACAAAGAAGGGAAAACGCCTTGCTGTTTTGCTTTTGGGGAAGCAAATTATATATAAAAACAAGCCAGCGCGGGTAACCGTAGTGAGGGACATTACAAGCGAAAAACAAAACGAACTTCTTTTAAGGGAAAGTGAAGAAAGGTTCCGGCTTTTGTCTGACTCCGCTATGGAGGGCATCGTTTTGAGCGAAAACGGAAAAATAATTGACGCCAACGATAGGTTTTTAGAAATGCACGGATATAAAAATCTTAAAGAGGTTATTGGCAAAACATTTTTTCATTTTGCCCCAAAGGAAGATCACCTGAAAATAAAAAAAGCCCTAGCAAAATCAGAAAGCGAAAGCCATGAGATTAGCTCAATAAAAAAAGACGGAACAATAATTTATGTAGAAACAAGGGGCCGTAACATCCCGTTTAAGGGCCGCACAATCAGAGTTTCGGTAGCAATTGATATTACTCAGCGAAAGCTCAACGAAACAGAGCTTGAGCAAAGCAGAGAAGATTATAAAAGTTTGGTTGAAGCATCGCCCAACGGGGTTTTTATTCATGACGAAAAAGGGAAAGTGCTTTATGCAAATCCCGCAGCGCTTTCGATAGTAAATGCAAAGTCGCTAAAGAGCGTAGCAGGAAAATCCGTTTTCGACTTCTCACATCCAAATTATATCGATGCAATTAAAAAGCGCGGAGATGCGTTGAAAAAAACAACACACCCCCCACTTTTAGAATCCCAAATAATAACAAAAACAGGAGAAATCAAAGACGTTGAATCTCGATTAATTCCAATAACATACAGGGGAAAAAAGGCAATTCAGGTTATCATAAACGATATTACCGCAGAGCGAAAGCTTGAAAAAGAAAAAATAAGAGCAGAGGTGGCGGAGACATCAGCTATAGGATTACAAAAGGAAATTGAGGAGAGAAAAAAAGCAGAAGAAAAATACAGAGACATTTTTGAAAACGCAACTGACTTTATTCAAAGCGTTGATATGAAAGGAAATATTTTGTATGTAAATAATGCATGGAGAACAACGCTAGGATATTCCGACAAAGAAATTTCCTCAAAAAATATTTTTGAGTTCATTCACCCCGACAGCAAACAACATTGCTTAAGCGTGTTTCAAAGCATAGCCACGCAAGGCGATGGGGCTAATCAAATGGAGGTTGAATTTATTTCTAAACTAGGGAAAAAAGTTATTACCGAAGGAAGCATAAGCGTGAAGACGGTTGATGGAAAGCCAGAATCTACAAGAGGAATTTTTAGAGACATTACCGAAAAGAAACGCGTTGAAGAAGCGCTTCGTATTCAATCAGAAAAATTAAATGCCGTTGTTGACAACAGCTCATTCACTGTTTGGGCGCTGGATAAAAACTATCAATTTACGGCATTCAATAATTATTTTTCAGATGTTACTAGTCATATTTATGGCATAAAACCGCAGGTTGGCATGAGCGTGAATTCGCTTTTAGCGAATTCAAAAACCGAAGAGCACAAAAACCTTTGGCTCACGAAATACAAGGAAGTTTTCTCTGGAAAAACAGTGCATTTTCAAGCCATAGTTGAAGATACAAAAGGGGTTATTCGTTGGAGAGAGTTTTATTTAAAGCCGGTTTATGGACTCAAGGGAGAGGTTGTTGAAATTACGGGAATGGGCCAGGACATCACGGAAAAAAAGCAAAACGAAGAAAAAATTAAACAATCACTTCTTGAAAAAGAAATGCTTATTAAAGAAGTTCACCATCGTGTAAAAAATAATCTTCAAGTTATTTCAAGCATTTTAAATTTACAATCGTCTTATGCAAAAGATGAGGCAACGCTAAACCTTTTAAGAGAAAGTCAGAACCGAATAAAATCAATGGCTTTTATACATGAGAGCCTATATCAATCAAAAGATTTAACCAAAATAAATTTTACGGAATACATAACGACACTTTCGCAAAGTCTAGTTCACTCTTACACATCACCACACCACAAGATATTGCTAGAGCTTGATGTAGAGCAGGCATTTTTAAATCTTGATACGGCCATTCCGTGTGGGCTTATTTTAAATGAACTTGTTTCAAACGCCTTAAAATATGCCTTTTTTGGGCTTGATAAGGGGAGAATAAAAATAGCGCTTTCTAAAAAACAGGATGAAATTTCCATTGCCGTTTCTGATAATGGAGTTGGATTTCCTTCAGATATAAATTTTAAAAACTCTCCATCTCTAGGGCTTCAACTTGTAAATACTTTAGTTGAGCAGATTAATGGAAAGATAGAGCAAAAAAATAACAAGGGAACAGAATATATTATTACCTTTAAACTTCAAAATAACACCAACTTAAATGTCGAAAACAAACATATTAGTAGTTGAAGACGAAAGCATTGTAGCGAAAGACATTCAACAAAGTTT
>CAYPEC010000043.1:6473-9040 GCA_964409625.1 uncultured Bacteroidia bacterium
TTGTACAAACACGAAAAACAAACAGACATAAAAAAAGAAAGAGATTTTCTTTATTCGCTTGTAGAGGGTCAGTCTTCGGCAGATATTATTTTTGTTAAATCAAATTCTCGTCTTGTAAAGGTAAACACATCGGATATTTATTTTGTGGAAGCATTGAAGGATTATGTTGTTATAAACACATTGGTTACTCGGTACACCATTCACTCTACAATGAAAGACATTGAAAAGAAGCTTGCGCCAAAAGAATTTATTAGGGTGCACCGCTCGTTCATAGTGAGGATTGACAAGATATCCGCAATTGACCACAGCAACCTAATTTTACAAGACGATAAGAAGCAAATTCCTATTGGCGGTTCATTTAAAGATGAACTTAATAGTCGCCTCAATATGGTTTAGTTATCGGGCACGATAGTTGCCTTTTTTCTGAAAAAAATCCCAGCAAGTTGATGAAAACCAATCGATTTTTTATTCTATTTTTTTGTGCTACAATTAATTTGTTTTCTCAAGCAGATGCATCAAAAAAAATGTTGCTGGAAGGCAAAAGAAAAGAACAAATAGGTGATTATGCGGGAGCTTCAAACAGCTATACAAAAGCAATTGATATAAACTCTAAAAATTCCGAAGCTTACCACAGCAGAGCCTACATAAAATATATTATGCGCGATATAGAAGGCGCTTTTCTGGATTGTGAAAAAGCACTTGCGATAAACTCCAAAAATTCCATGGCGCTTTCTATAAAGGGAATTGTGTTGGCAGAAAAAAAAGATTATGTAGCAGCAGAAATGGCACTCAATAAATCGATAGAAATTAATCCGAATGATCCGATTTTGTACATTAATAGAGGCATATTTTTTTCGCAAGCAAAAAGCGACTATTCTTCTGCAATAAAAGATTTTGATCTGGCGATTCAAAAAGACAAAACAAGCGCGAATGCTTTTTTTTATAGGGCAAATGCCAAAAAAGATTCTGGTGATTTAAGCGGAGCAATGCAAGATTATGCAACGGCAATAAACAAAAATTCGCAAATGTTTTTGGCGTATTATTCTAGAGCCGAACTCTACAATAATCAATCAAAAACAAAAGAGGCAATTGAAGATTTGAATAAGTGCATTTCGATAAATGCATCGCACAGGCAAGCATATCTTTTAAGAGCCACAGTTTACGCTTCCCTAAACAAAAAACCCGAAGCAATATTAGATTACACAAAAGCAATAGAGCTAAACCCTAAGAACGGCAAGGCATATAGAGAAAGAGGAGTTTTAAAATTAAACATTGGAGATAAAAAAGGCGCTTGTGAAGATTTTCATTCCGCAGAAAATAATGGCTACAGAAATGCAGTTATTGACATTGTAAACAACTGCAATAAAAAAGACTAATTTAGTTTGTTTTTAAAGCTTTTTTGTAGTTCACGCCAACTTCTTTCCAGTTAATAACATTCCACCAAGCAGAAACATAATCGCCTCGCTTATTTTGATATTTTAAATAATAGGCATGTTCCCAAACATCAACTCCTAAAATCGGAATTCCCTTAAAGTCGGAAACATCCATTAGGGGATTGTCTTGATTTGGGGTAGAGCCAATTTCTAATTTTCCATTATTGATAACAAGCCAAGCCCAGCCAGAACCAAAGCGGTTTTTTGCAGCACCCGAAAACCTTTTTTGAAATTCTTCATAAGAGCCAAATGCAGAATTTATTGCTTTTAATAATTTTCCATTCGGCATTTTTGCTTTGTCGCCCTTTTTCATCAATTTCCAAAAAAATGAATGATTGAAATGCCCGCCAGCATTATTTCTTATCGGTGTATTATATTGCGAAATATTTTTGCATAAATCTTCAATTGTGAAATGTTTTGGAGGAGAGCTTTCAAGCGCCTTGTTCAAATTGTTTATATATGCCTGATGGTGTTTTGTGTGATGAATCTCCATCGTGCTTTTATCAATGTGCGGCTCTAAAGCATCATAAGAATAGGGAAGAGGAGGTAAAAAATATTTTGGATTTTCCGCACCAAGAAAAAAAGACTTGATGGTTTTTGCACCTAAAAAATTATTTTCTGAAAAGTGAGAAACCAAAAAACTTCCTAGTCCAAGAAGTCCAACTTTTTTCAAAAAATCTCTTCTTTCAGACATGTTTCGGAATTAAGAAAATTGAATTAAAATTTGATTTTTTTCTACCGCAACACCTTTTTTAATGTTGATTTTTTTGATAACGCCATCTGTTGGAGATTTTAAAATATTCTCCATTTTCATCGCCTCCAAGACAACAACAGCATCTCCCTTTTTTACTTCTGAGCCTTCCGAAACTCTAATGTCTAAAACAAGTCCAGGCATAGGCGCTTTTAGCTCATTTACTTTTGCTGATTTTAAATTGTCAAGGCCAAGCTTCTCCAAAAGTTCATCGTATTTGTCTTTTAAAGAAACAGTGTATTTTTTGCCATTAACAGAAATAACAAAAGACTTTTCTGCATCATCGCGCGTTATTAAATCTACTTTATAAGATTTGTTGTTTTGAATTAAATGATACTCTCCCGATTTAATTTTAATAATATCAAGAGCGCCTACATCTTCAA
>CAYPEC010000044.1:0-2566 GCA_964409625.1 uncultured Bacteroidia bacterium
CAAAGAGCAGGATGGCAAGCGATTTTAGACAACTTTAAAAAATATACAGAAAGCCATTAGGAAGCTATTAAGATGAACATTTTCTCAACCGAAAGATTAACTATTTCTCATTTTAATGTAAATGATTCTGCATTTGTATTAGAATTGCTAAATACTCCTGATTGGATAAAATTTATTGGCGACAGAGGAATAAAAACTTTGGAGGATGCGAAAAATTATCTCATCAATAAAATAATGGTGGGATATACAGAATTTGGTTTTGGAATGTATGCAGTAAGATTAAAGAGCAACCTAACTACAATCGGTATGTGTGGCTTAATAAAAAGAGAAGGATTAGAAGATGTAGATATTGGCTTTGCATTCTTACCAAAATATAATGGACAAGGATATGCATTTGAAGCTGCTTCGGCTACAATGAACTATGCAACAAATAAGTTGGGATTAAAAAGAATTGTTGCCATCACAATAAAAGAAAATATACACTCGATTAAACTACTTGAAAAAATTGGTTTGCAGTTCGAGAAAAACATCAATATGGCTGATGACCCAGAAGAACTGATGTTGTTCGGAATGAATAAAAAAGCATAAGCCGAGAATTAGTTTACTTTTGTTGAGTTATAATTGAATAAATAGTTCATGAAATTTTCGCACTACACATTTTCCGAAAAAATAAAAAAGAGTTTGGCTGAATTAGGTTTTAACAAACCTACAGACATCCAGTATAAAGCCATTCCATCCATCATGAAAGGGGAAGATGTTTTAGCAATTGCACAAACAGGAACAGGCAAAACAGCAGCATTTGCAATCCCTATTCTTGATTACATTCATGGAAACCCTATAGAAAAAAATAACACAGGCGTTCGCTGCTTAGTAATGGTTCCTACCAGAGAATTGGCAGTCCAGATTACAAATGTATTTAAACAAATAGGCAAATACACAAACATAAAAATACTAAGCACCTTTGGTGGTGTTGACCAAGCTCCACAAATAGAAAAATTAGAAGAAGGAGTTGATATATTAATCACAACTCCAGGAAGAATGTTCGACTTACGTAGCCAAGGATATATTGATTTAAGAGAAGTAGAAATTTTAGTGCTAGATGAAGCCGACCATATGCTTGCGCTTGGATTTATAAAAGATATCCGCGATGTTATAAAATATCTTCCTCGCAAATATCAAACGCTATTTTTCTCAGCAACTATAAATGAAGAAATAAAAGACCTTGCATATTCTATCGTTCACAACCCTATTCGAATTCAAATTTCACCGAAAGACCCAGTTTCCAAAAATGTAATGCATCAAGTAGCATTTATTGAAATGGACGATAAAAGATTTTTTTTAGAGCGGATGATAAAAGACAATGAGGGAAAGAAATTTTTAGTTTTCGTACGAACTAAAGTTCGTGCTGAACGTGTTTTTATTGCTATGCAGCGGGTTGGAATAGAAACCATTACCATGCATGGAGATAAAGATCAAAGCGACCGTTTAGAAGTAATGGAAAAATTCAAATCTGGAGTTGTAAATGTTCTTATTGCAACAGATATTAGTGCTAGAGGAATTGACATTGCAGGAGTAAATTTTGTAATTAATTACGATTTACCAGATGTTGCCGAAAACTATGTGCACCGTGTAGGACGTACAGGAAGAGGAGTTGAAAAAGGCAATGCAATTTCATTTTGCGCCCCAGAAGAAAAAGAAATTCTAGAAGAAATTCAAAGTTTTCTGGGACAAGAAGTTCTTGAATTGAAAATTGACAAAGCCGAATACCAAATGACACTTGCCATTACCGAAGAACCAAACAGTAATTGGAAAAAACTAATTGAAGAAGAAGAAAAAGGGCAAAAAAAATTTGGCAAAAAAAAGAAAAAGAAATACTAACAAATTTTTTCTCTTATCATGTTCGATAATAACTCTACAAGACTAAACAAGTACATCAGCGAAAGTGGAATATGCTCCAGACGCGAAGCTGACAGATATATTGAACAAGGAAATGTTTCAATTAATGGAAGAAGAGCAAAAATTGGTGATAGAGTTTTACCGAGAGACAGAGTGGTAGTAAATGGAAATGTTATTGAACCCAAATTAGCTGAAGACAATATCTACATCGCATTTAATAAACCTGTTGGAGTTACCAGCACCACCGAAGAAAACACAAGAGGTAACATTGTAGATTATGTAAATCATAGTGCAAGAATTTTCCCAATTGGTCGTCTTGACAAAGATTCACAAGGATTAATTTTTCTTACAAATAATGGAGATATTGTAAATAAAATTTTACGTGCTTCTAACAATCATGAAAAGGAATACTTAGTAACAGTAAACAAACCAATTACTGATGAATTTATTGCGAATATGTCGAGCGGTGTGCCCATATTAGGGGTAATGACAAAAAAATGTTTTGTAAAAAAAGTGACGCCATTTATTTTTAGAATTATTTTAGTTCAAGGCCTGAACAGACAAATACGCAGAATGTGCGAACACTTTGGCTATGAAGTAACGAAACTTGAACGTATCAGAATAATGAATGTCTCCCTAAAAGGTTTACCAATTGGAGAATGGAGAGAAA
>CAYPEC010000044.1:2666-8837 GCA_964409625.1 uncultured Bacteroidia bacterium
GAATTAAAATCGTTTTATAGGGTATGGCTTTTTCGCGAAAGATTTTATTTGGAATAACATTACTATTTATTTTGTGCAAGTTTGATTTATCTGCCCAAAGGAGAAAATCTACATACGATGCTGGAGTATTTTTAGGAGGATCGTATTATTTAGGAGAATTAAACCCATCAAAACAATTTTACCTTACCAAACCAGCTCTTGGCTTAGTGATAAGGTATAACAGAAGTAAACGCTGGGCATTTAGATTCAATGCTCTTTTTGGCAGTGTTCAGGGCGATGATTCTCGCTCGAATGATTTGGCAATGGTTCAACGCAATTTGAACTTTAAATCCAAAATAAATGAGTTTTCATTTCAAACAGAATTCAATTTTTTAGAATACATGATGGGAAAACCGAAAATGAACTTTACCCCCTACTTGTTTGCAGGTATTGGACTTTTTAAATTTTCTCCTTTAGCCAAACAAAATGATGAATGGATATCCCTTTTCGACCTAACAACCGAAGGACAGGAAACAACTCAATTTCCGAATAAAAAACAGTACAAATTACGTCAAATAACTATTCCTTTCGGGGTTGGCATCAAACTTAATCTAGCTAAAAACATAGCAATGTCCTTTGAATGGGGCATCAGAAAAACATTTACAGACTATATTGATGATATAAGTGGCAACTACCCTAATCTTAAAATCCTAACTAAAGATAGAGGAGGACAAGCAAGAAGCTTATCAGATAGAAGTTTAACTTCAACAAAAGCCAACAATTCGGGCAGACAAAGAGGCGATGCCTTTAACAAGGATTGGTACTCTTTTGCAGGGCTTATACTTCACTTTAAGCTTCCCGGAAAGCCAGAACCTTGTTATGCTAACTATTAATTGAATATATATTCTATTTTTGTGCCCTCATTGAAAAATCCTATTGAAAAGTTTTAGAAACAAATGTCCTTTAAAGAAAAAATAAATACCGAGAAACTACCTAAGCACATTGCTGTTATTATGGATGGCAACGGGCGTTGGGCAAAGCAAAAAGGTGAAGAGAGAGTTTTTGGGCATATTAATGGTGTTACATCTGTTAGAGAAACTACTGAAGCCGCAGCCGAAATTGGCATTAAATATCTGACACTCTATGCTTTTTCAACTGAAAACTGGAATAGACCCCAGAGTGAAGTAACTGCCTTGATGGAACTCTTGGTTAAAACTATAAACCAAGAAACCGATACTTTAAATAAAAACAAAATACGACTGCAAGCAATTGGAGATTTAAAAAGTTTACCTCAAGATTGCTATAACGAATTGATGGAAGCTATCAAGAAAACTGAGAAGAATGATAGAATGACACTTGTTCTTGCATTAAGCTATAGTTCTCGTTGGGAAATCATCAACGCAATAAAAAATATAGCCGAAGAAGTAAAACAAGGAAAAATCAAAACAGAAGACATTACCGAAAGTGTAATTAACAATAATTTATATACTGCTGGCATTCCTGAACCAGAGTTGATGATAAGAACGAGCGGAGAACACAGAATAAGTAATTTTCTTTTATGGCAATTATCTTATGCCGAACTTTACTTTACTGAAAAATTATGGCCAGATTTCAGAAAAGAAGATTTATACGAAGCCATTGTAGATTACCAAAATCGCGAGAGGCGATTTGGCAAAACAAGTGAACAAATTTCAAAACAACCTACCGCTTAATTACTCTCAATGCAAAAGAAAATTTCCATAATTATTATCCTTTTTAGTATTGCATTCAGCGGTATAAAATCTCAAATAAATTCCATTGGAGGAGATAGCCTGAAAATTGATTTTTTAAATCAAAAAGAATATGAAATAGGAGGAATTACAGTAAGCGGAGGAGATAACTTAGATAGAAATGTTTTAGTTCTTTTATCAGGATTAAACATTGGTGATAAAGTTCAAGTACCTGGAGATAAATTTGCAAATGCAGTTGAAAACCTTTGGAAACAAGGACTTTTTGATGATATTCAGATTACAGCAACTAGCATAAAAGGAAATAATATTTTTCTAAACATCTATGTATTAGAAAAGCCCCGCCTTTCTAAATTTACTTTTAGAGGTGTAAAAAAATCAGATGCTGATGATATCCGAGATAAAGTAAAATTAATAAAAGGAAAAGTTCTTACTGATTATCTTTTGTCTTCCACTTCATCATCTATCCAAGAGCATTATATAGCTAAAGGATATCCGGATGTTAAAATTGAACTGAAACAAGAAAAAGACTTAACTATCCCTAACAGCAACACACTATACATTATTGTAAATAAAGGAGATCGAGTTAAAATTCAAGACATTATTATTCATGGCAATACAGAATTTAAATCAAAAAAACTTAGAAGAAAAATGAAAGAAACCAGACGGAAGCGTTGGTATTCAATCTTTAAAGCATCTAAGTTTCTAGAAGAAAATTACGAAAAAGACAAACAAAAAATAATTGATAAATACCTTGACAAGGGATATAGAGATGTAAAAATTATTAAAGACACTACTTATAAAGTAAAGCCTAATCGCATTAACGTAGAATTTACGATTGATGAAGGAAGAAAATATTTTTTCAAAAATATTTCTTGGATAGGAAATACAAAATACACAAACAAAGAATTAAGCCAAATTTTAGGAATTAAAAAAGGTGACATTTTTAACCAAAGTGTTTTAGATTCAAAACTATTCATGAATCCTAATGGAGCTGATGTTACTTCGCTTTACATGGATGACGGATATTTGTTTTTTCAAGTTATCCCAATGGAAGTAATGGTAGAAAACGACTCTATCGACTTAGAAATGCGTATTTATGAAGGAAAACAAGCAAGAATAAATAAAGTTACAGTGGTTGGAAATGATAGAACAAACGACCATGTAATTATGCGTGAAATAAGAACCAAGCCAGGTGAATTATTTAGCAGAAATGATATTATCAGAAGTCAAAGGGATTTAGCCCAACTTGGATATTTTGATGCTGAAAAATTAGGTGTTGCCACACCAAATACAAATCCTACAACAGGAACAGTAGATATCGAATATCAAGTAGAAGAAAAAGCATCAGACCAAATTGAGTTATCAGGAGGATTTGGTGGAAACAGAATTGTAGGAACACTTGGAGTTTCGTTCACAAATTTTTCAGCACGAAATATTTTCAAGAAAGACACATGGAGACCTTTACCTTCAGGTGATGGACAAAGACTTAGTATTCGTGCGCAATCTTATGGATTAGGTTATCAATCCTACAACATGTCATTCAGTGAGCCTTGGTTAGGTGGAAAAAAACCAATTTCGTTAACCACAAGTTTATTCCGTTCTATTCAATCAAATGGAGCAAAAAGAAAAATTACAGTAGATGGGCAAAAAGTAGATAATCCAGACAGAAGATCACTCAACATAACGGGAGGTTCTATAGGATTGGGGAAGCGCTTAAAATGGCCTGACGATTTATTCCAACTTTATCAAGATATAAACTATCAATACTATGATTTGAATAATTTCGGTTCGGTATTTTCTTTTAGCAACGGATATTCTAATAATATTTTTTATCGTATTGCTATTTCAAGAAACTCTGTAGACAAACCTATTTTTGAAACAAAAGGCTCAAACATAAGTTTCTCGGCTCAATTTACTCCTCCTTATTCATTATTCAGAAAAGATTCATTAGGAAATGAACCTAATTATGAGACTATGCTGGATCAAGACAAATATAAATTTATTGAATATCATAAATATAAATTTGTTGCTACTTGGTTTACTCAACTTACCAACAAACGCGCAGCTGAAGGAAAAGAAGCAAGAAACCTAGTTCTTAGTACAAAAATGGGATTTGGAATGCTAACTATGTTTAACAAAAAGTTAGGACTTTCCCCTTTTGAGAGATATTACTTAGGAGGTAGCGGGCTTAGCGGTTTTGCTCTGGATGGAAGAGAAGTTATTGCATTAAGAGGATATGATGACAACTCATTATCCCCTTCAACAGGTTCTGCTTTTTTAAGTAAATTTTCTCTTGAATTAAGATACCCTATTTCACTAAATCCTAGTGCTACTATTTATGCATTAACATTTGCAGAAGCAGGAAATGCTTATAATAAATTTAAAGAATTTAACCCTTTCAGCTTAAAAAAATCAGCTGGAGTTGGGCTTAGAGTATTCCTACCAATGTTTGGATTACTTGGATTTGACTACGGTTGGGGATTTGATACAGTTGAAGGAAATCCAAATACAGGAAGACAGTTAAACGGAAAACCAAAAGGACAATTTCACTTTACAATTGGTGCTGCTTTGGGTGATTTGTAATATTTTCATAAATTCGCAATCCTTTTCCATTAGGTTGAAAATATTTAATGGCATAGAAGTTGCAAATTGGCTTTAAGAAAAATAAAAATGATTAAGAAATTTTTAATTGCTTTAGTTTTATTTACTGGTATAACAAGCATTTCAACTGCTCAAAAGTTTGCCTATGTAGATACAGATTATATTCTTAATCAAGTTCCAGAATATAGAGCAGCGCAAGCAGAGTTAGATAAGTTATCTGATCAATGGCTAAAAGAAATTGAAGCAAAGTATACTGAAATTGAGAAAATGTACAAAGCATATCAAGCAGAACAAATTTTACTTACAGATGATTTAAAGAAAAAACGAGAGGAAGATATTCAAAAGAGAGAAAAGGATGCGAAAGAGTTACAAAAACAAAAGTATGGAGAAGGCGGAGAATTATTTAAAAAGCGCCAAGAGTTAGTAAAACCAATACAGGATAAAGTATATACAGCTATTAAGCAATTAGCAGAACAACAAAACTTAGGAGTTATATTTGACAAAGCAAGTGATTTAACTATGCTTTATACAAATCCAAAATATGATAAAAGTGATGATGTTTTAAAAATAATGGGCTACGGAAGTGGTAGTAAAAATAATAACACAAAAAAGGGAAAATAAATTAATACACCAATAAACTAAAAACTATGAAAAAGTTATTCAAGATTGCATTCATTACAGTTGGAGTTGCTTTAACGCTAAATGCAAATGCACAAAAAGTAGGACACATTCAGTTAGATTCATTACTTTCTGTAATGCCTGAATCAAAAGTAGCAAAGCAAGAAGCACAAGATTTCTACAAAAAATTAGAAAGTCAAGTTGTTGCAATGCAAACTGAACTACAAACAAAGTATCAGGACTATCAACAAAATGGAGGTAATGATTCTCCTATTATTAAACAAACTAAAGAGAAAGAATTGAATGATTTGAACCAAAGAATTCAAGATTTCCAAACAAATGCTCAGCAAGAAATAGCAAAGAAAAACGAAGAGCTTTCGAAGCCAATTTATGAAAAAGCTAAAGCTGCTATTAGTCAAGTTGCAAAAGATAATGGATATAAATATGTTTTAGATTCAAGTGGTGGGATGATTTTGTATTCTGAACCAACTGAAGATTTGTTGCCTTTGGTTATTAAGAAACTAAACATTACTGTTACAGCTACTCCTCCAGCACCTAAAAAATAATTTAATTTGAACTTTAATAAAAAGAGTTGGTAATTGTTTGCCAACTCTTTTTTATTTTTAACCAATGAATAAAAAATCACCAATAGGAATATTTGATTCAGGTTATGGCGGACTTACTGTTTTAAAAGAAATAGTAAAAAAACTTCCTGAATATGACTATTTATACTTAGGTGATAATGCTCGTGCTCCTTACGGAAGTCGCTCTTTTGAAACTGTGTATGAATACACTTTGGAAAACGTAAAAAAGCTCTTTTCAATGGGATGTGAGTTGGTGATACTTGCTTGTAATACAGCTTCTGCAAAAGCATTAAGAAATATTCAGCAAAAAGATTTGCCCAATATTGATGCTAACAAACGAGTATTAGGAGTTATAAGACCAACAACTGAAATTGTTGCAAACTATACTAAAACAAAACATATTGGAGTTTTGGGAACAACAGGAACAATAACTTCTAACTCCTATCCAATTGAAATAAATAAATTTCATCCTGAAATTAAAGTATTTCAAGAAGCTTGCCCTATGTGGGTTCCAATAGTTGAAAACAATGAAATTGAAACCGAAGGAGCTGATTTTTTTATCAAACAAAATCTAAATGAGCTTTTATCAAAAAGCAATAAAATTGATACGATAATTTTGGGTTGTACCCACTACCCTCTTTTAATACAAAAAATAAAAA
>CAYPEC010000045.1:0-8418 GCA_964409625.1 uncultured Bacteroidia bacterium
AATTATTTGTTAAACTTGATAAAATAATATGACAACAAAAATTTTAGTTACAGGTGGAGCTGGTTTTATACCAAGCTGTCTTGCTGAAAAATTAGCAGAGAACAAAGATAATTTTGTAGTGATAGTTGATAATTTGCTTACCGGCTCGATGCAAAAAGTTCCGCAATCGAAACACAACAATGTAAAATTTATAAAAGGGGATGTAAACGATTATCAAGATATATCAGCTGTATTTTTAGGATATTCTTTTGATTATGTTTTTCATTATGCTGCTGTTGTTGGAGTTAAAAGAACACTTGAAAATCCTGTAATGGTTTTAAATGATTTAACAGGAATAAAAAATATTTTAAATCTTTCTAAAAATACGGGAGTAAAAAGAGTTTATTTTTCATCGTCATCTGAAGTATATGGTGAGCCAGTTGAGTTTCCACAGAATGAAGAAACAACTCCATTAAATTCACGTTTGCCTTATGCTATTGTTAAAAATGTGGGAGAAGCATTTTTGAAATCTTATAAAAAAGAATTCGATTTGGATTATACTATTTTCCGTTTCTTCAATACTTACGGACCTAAACAGAGCAAAGATTTTGTTGTTTCGAAATTTATAAATGCGGCTTTGAAAAATCAGGATATAACTATTTATGGAGATGGGTCCCAAACAAGAACATTCTGTTTTATAGATGATAATATTACAGCGTGTACAAATGCATTTTATGAAAACAAATTTGTGAATGATGTAGTTAATGTTGGAGGAGGAATTGAAGTGCCAATTATAGAATTAGCAAAAACAATTATACGAATCACAAATTCAAAATCGAAAATCGTAAACCTTCCTGCGCTTGAAGAAGGTGACATGACAAGAAGAATGCCCGATACTACAAAAATGAAACAACTCTTAAAGAGAGAACCAATATCATTAGAAGAAGGGTTAAAAAGAGTGATTGCAAACATAAATTTTATTTCTTAATTTTAAATTGAACTCTATTTCTGACATACAAAAAAAAATAGAGAACGAGATTAATCTCCTTTTTGCTGAAATAAAAAAACAACCAAAAGAATTGTATGCTCCTATTTCTTACACAATGCAATTGGGAGGGAAAAGAATGCGTCCTGCTTTATTACTACTTTCTTGCGAAATGTTTGGTGGCAAAATAAAAGATGCTATTCCTGCTGCAATTGCCATTGAAGTATTTCATAATTTTTCATTGGTGCATGATGATATTATGGATAATGCGCCTTTAAGAAGAAGTAAACCAACAGTACATAAAAAATGGAATTCAAACATTGCTATTTTAAGTGGAGATGTAATGCTTGTTCAAGCCTATCAACAGCTTGCAAAAACAAATTCCAAAAACCTATTGCAACTTTTTGAATCGTTTAATACAACTGCAATAGAAGTTTGCGAAGGTCAGCAAATGGATATGAATTTTGAAACGCAAAAAAATGTTTCGATTGCTGATTACATAAAAATGATTGAACTGAAAACTGCTGTTTTATTAGCTGCCAGCTTAAAGATGGGGGCATTGATTGCAAATACATCTGAAAAAAATGCAAATCTAATTTATGATTTTGGAAGAAATATGGGTATAGCATTTCAGTTGCATGATGATATTTTGGATTTATATGGCGATACTCAAAAAGTAGGGAAACAACAAGGAGGAGATATTATAGCAAATAAAAAAACATATCTTTTATTGAAAGCACTTGAATTTTCTAATTCTACAAAAAAAAAGGAATTAGTACGTTGGATAAACAAAAAAAGTTTTGCTCCTCAGAAAAAAGTAAAAGCAGTAAAAAAAATATTTGATTCTCTACAAATCAAATCCTATGCAGAAAAGGAGATGACGAACTATTTTAATAAAGCAATATCTGCTCTTCAAAAAATTTCTGTTTCAGAGAATTTAAAGCAACCGCTCTTCTATTTTGCAGAATCATTAATGCAAAGAGAAAAATAGGTCTACTCTACTCCAATATGAATTAAGGCATCGCCTTCGTTAACTACTGGTTGGTTGTTAATCCCAATAATAAATCCATATTCAGGGGAAATAAGTTCCATTTCCATATCACCAAACGGACCAGATATAGTTCCAATAACTTGATTTTTTTCAACGAATGAACCATACTTTTTGGTAGTTCTAAAAAGTCCTGATGCTTTTGCTCTCACCCATCTAGAATTTTTTAAAGCAATCGACATACTTTTAGGAGCTTCGTGCGTTTTAATCATTCTTAAATTACTCAGCATCCTCAAACACCCATTTAATCCTTCTTTAATAGCTAAGCTGCTAAATCGCAATGATTCTCCTGCTTCATAAACTAAAATATGTTTGCCTAATTTTTCAGCTTCTTTGCGTAATGATTTTTCTCTGTATGGAGAATTAACAACAAAAGGAGCTCCGAACATTTTAGCCAATTGGATATTTTTTCTATTATCAAATACACAACGCATCTGAGGATAGTTATTGATTTTTGAACCTCCTGTATGAAAATCAATTCCAAAATCTATTTGAGGAATAATTTGAGTCATTAAATCTTTTGCTATTCGACTTCCCAAAGAACCAGTTTTTGAACCTGGAAAACTTCTATTCAAATCCTTACCATCAGGCAATTCACGAGTTCCATTAATAAACGAAACAATATTGATAATGGGAATAACGATAATTGTTCCTTTAAATATTTTTTCAAAGTGTCTTTCTTTTAAAAGTTGGCGAATAATTTCAATTCCATTCGTTTCATCACCATGCATTCCTGCAGAAAATAAAACAGTAGGTCCTGGTTTCTTAGAACGAAAAACGTGAACGGGAATATCAATGACCGTATGAGAAGGAAGGCGATATGTATTTAAACTTACTTGCGCCCTCTCTCCAGGGAAAATAGAAGTGCCGTTTATTTTAATAATATGAGATGGCATATCTAATGTTCATGAAATTCATTTCGCTCAACATACTCAATAATTTTTGCTGCAATGTCAACCTTGGTTGCACCTTCAATTCCTTCAAGTCCTGGCGAAGAATTTACTTCCATTACCAATGGTCCTCTACTTGATTGCAGCATATCTACACCAGCAATTGCAAGTCCTAATTTTTTTGCTGCTTTAATTGCTGTTGATTTTTCTTCTGCAGTAAGTTTTACAATTTTTGCACTTCCTCCTCTATGTAAATTGGATCGAAAATCTCCCTCAACTCCTTGTCTTCGCATCGCTCCTACAATTTGTCCATCTACCACAAACACTCTTATATCAGCACCTTTCGCTTCTTTTATAAATTCTTGAACCAAAATATTTACTTCTACTCCCAAAAATGCTTCAATTACAGATTTAGCGGAATTATGTGTTTCGGCTAAAATTACTCCGATACCTTGAGTACCTTCCAATAGTTTTATTACAACGGGAACTCCGCCAACTTGTTTAATCAAATTATCAATATCATTTGGGTTTGATGCAAATGCAGTTTTGGGCATTCCTATTCCTGCTTTTGCAAGCAATTGTAAGCTTCTAAGCTTGTCGCGTGAGCGAACCAATGCTTGTGATTCAACTGCTGAAAATATTTTCATCTGTTCAAATTGTCGAACTACTGCCGAACCATAAAAAGTAACAGATGCACCAATGCGAGGAATAATGGCATTAATGTTTTTTATTTCTTCGTTTTTATAAAAAATATGTGGTCTTCCTTTTTCAATTACCAGTACACATTTCAAATGATCAAGTACCATCATCTCATGACCTCTTTTTTCACCTGCTTCAACTAATCTTCTAGTTGAATATAATTTAGGGTTTCTGGATAAAATTGCAATTTTCATATATTGAATATTTTATTTCTGTGAATGAAGATACGATTGAGAAACATCAACCAAAAATTTACCTTTTATTAATCTTCTTCCTATCAATACAGGATATTTCATAGTTCCTCTATTGGTGAGCGAAATTACCGATTTTATTATTCTTCCTGCAATTTTAATTCGGGTAGTAATAATGTATCTTCTTTCAATTTCTCCAAAAGAATTTTTGATGTCTTTTTCATTAAATTTTTTAAAACGAATTTCTTGTTCATTATATATAGGATGAGTTGGATCTAACAATTTAAAACATAAAATAGATTTTCCATTTTCTTCAACTACTCTTATATCATGGCAGTGAAGAGCATTTGAGTATGCGCCTGTATCCACTTTTGCTTCTATTCCAAATAATTTCAATTTCGGAAAATCAATACACTCGATTCTCCCTATTAATTGTTTTTGTTTTGCTGTATTCATATTGCTCGTTTAAAGATAATAATTTATTTTCTACTAATTCTCTTTACTTTTATCATCTCAATGAAAAGGTTGGATTACATAATTGTTGGCAACGGAATAGCAGGAGCTGTTTTAAGTTATTCCTTAATTAAAAGAGATAGGAGTGTATTAGTAATTGATAACCCATCTCTTTCACAATCTTCGAAAGTTGCTGCTGGATTATATAATCCTATTGTGTTTAAACGCTTAATGAAAAGTTGGATGGCGAATGAAATATTTCCATTTGCTGAAAATTTTTACCAAGATGCCGAAAATATATTTCAAGCTAAATTTCTCCATAAAAAAGAGATTGTAAAACTTTTTGCAGAAGAAAATGAAAAATCGTTTTGGATAAATAAATTGGATTCGGATGCTGGAAAATATTTATCCAAAGATATTCATCCTGAAAATTATTTTCAAAGTATAAATAATTCAAATGGCTCTGCAAATGTTTTAAATGCTGGATATTTAGATATAAAATCTTTCATTCAAAAAAATACAGAGCAATTAAAAAAATTAGAATCCTATACTGAAGAGTCATTCGAATACGATGAAATTTCTTTTGAAGAAAATGGAGTTAGTTATAAAAACTACTCTGCGTCAAAAATTATTTTTTGTGAAGGATGCAAAGCAATAGATAATCCTTTTTTCAACTGGCTAGACTTTAAATTAACCAAAGGAGAAGTTCTAACTGTTAAGATTCCAAACTTAAAAATGGAGAATATTATTAATAAAGGAGTATTTATTTTGCCTTTAGGAAATGACTTATATAAAGTAGGAGCAACTTATGAATGGAATGATTTAACAGAAAAAATAACAGATAAAGGGAAATCAGAGTTAAAAAATAAATTAGAAAAAATAATACAGATTCCTTTTGAGATAATTTTACATGAAGCTGGAATACGCCCTACAGTAAAGGATAGAAGACCATTGATTGGAATTCATCCTAAGCACAAACAACTTGCTATTTTTAATGGAATGGGGACAAAGGGAGTTGTTATCGCACCTTATTTTGCCGAAAAACTTTTTGAGCATATTGAAAAAAACAAATCACTCCTTTCGGAAGTTGATGCTAATCGATTTTTTGTTTAACCAAAAATATTTATTGTTAATTATTGATTTTATTAGTGTTTTAACAGCATTGATAATTTTCATTTTCGCGATTTTTCAAAAAAATATTCTGCTTTAGTATCTTCATCAAAAAGTATTTTTCGGCAAGAAGAAAATCATTTTAGATAAAATAGAATGTATCTTTACAGAAGACAAATAAATTTTAAATGCGTGGAAACACATGTAAAATAAGCTGTTTCAAGACATCAAATAAATTTTTACAATCAATTTTATTTTCAATGAAAAGATTTAATTACTTAATTAACATTTGCGTGTTAATAAAATAAACATGAATTATTATTGCTGTATCATAAATAATTTGTTACTTCGTCTCATAATTAAAAACTAAAAACCATGGCTAAAAAAGCAAAAAAAGCAGCTCCAAAAAAAGCAGCTAAGAAAAAAGCAGCTCCAAAGAAAAAGGCAGCAGCTAAGAAAAAGAAGTAAGACTAAAAACCCCAGCCTAGCTGGGGTTTTTTATTTCTATTCTATTTTGCTTTTAGTTTTTTAGTACTCCAATCCCCGCAGCATCTTTCAATAAAACTTTTCCTGATTGCAATTCATATCCTTTAAAGAAATCATTTTTAATTAGAATAGGTCCGTCCAAATCAGCCCAATTTGTTAACGGAGATAAATGTGCTGCAGCCATCACAGCACAGGATGTTTCAGACATACAACCAATCAATGTTTTCATTTTATATTCTTTTGCTTTCAGTATCATTTTCCTTGCTTCATTTAGTCCAGTTGATTTCATCAACTTAATATTTACTCCATGAAAAACATTTTTTACTTTTTCAATATCACTAAATCTCTTTACACTTTCATCTCCAATAATTGGCAATGGACTTCTTTCGCTGAGCCATGCAGAGTCATGTAAGTTATTTTTTTCGAATGGTTGTTCAACAAACAAAATATTTTGCTCCGCCATCCATTTAACTAAATCAAGAGCTTTGTGTTTATCGTTCCAACCTTGATTAACATCCACAGAAATAAACTTGTCGGTATTTTTTCTTACTGATTTAATAATTGCTTTATCATTTTTCCCATCAAGTTTTATTTTCAATATCTTAAAGTCTAACGCTTCGTTCAACTTTTGTTTAATTATTTCTTCAGTGTCAAAACCAATAGTAGCAGAAGTACATGGGGTCGTATTTTTATCGAGTCCGAACATTTTATAGCTAGGGGTATTTTCAATCTTACCAACCAAATCATGCAATGCAATATCAACAGAACATTTTGCTGCACTATTGCCCTCATCTATTTTATCAATGCATTCCATAATTTCATCCATTGAAAATGGATAATCAAGATTTGCAATAATCTTTTCTGCTTTAGATAAAAATGCAATTACTGATTCGTGAGTTTCGCCAAGATATGGGGGCATTGAGGCCTCTCCATATGCTATTAGTCCCTGATGATGAATTTCTGTCAAAACAATATCTGTAGAAATTCGAGAATTGATTGCAATTCGAAATGGATGTTTAAAATAGAGTGTTGCGGGCTTATATATTAGTTTCAATTAAAAAATATTTTTACAAACCTACATGATTTCATCTTAACTTTAAACCCATCATGGAATTAATATCAAGTCCTCAAAATTCAAAAATTAAAAACCTTGTCAAGCTTCAGAAATTTTCCGAAAGAAATGAGCAAGGAGTTTTTGTTCTGGAAGGATGGAGAGAGCTTGTGCTTGCAATATCTAGTGGATATGCAATCGATACCATTTTTTATTGTGATGAAATAAAAAACAAAATAGATATTCATGAAGTTTTGAAACTTAAAGCTCCTTCACAATCCATTTATAAGATAACCCAAAAAGTTTTTGAAAAAATTGCTTACAGAGAAAATAGTGATGGGATAATTGCATTGCTACAACCAAAACAACTATCCTTAGAAAATATTAAACTTTCTTCGAATCCATTTATCATCATTTTAGAAGCTGTAGAAAAGCCGGGCAATTTAGGAGCTATATTAAGAACTGCCGATGCAGCAAAAGTAGATGCAGTAATAATTTGTGACCAAAAAACAGATGTTTATAACCCAAATTCAATCCGCTCAAGCGTAGGTTGTGTTTTCACGAATCAAATTGCTGTTTCTTCAAATGAAAAAGTATTCAGCTGGTTAAAAATAAATAACATCAAAGCATTTGCTGCTGCGCTCACAGCTACTAAGTTATTCCAAGAAACAGATTTCAAAAAACCTTCTGCTATTATAATGGGAACCGAAGCCGATGGGCTTTCTGATTTTTGGTTAAATAATGCTTTTGAACAAATTAAGATTCCGATGAAAGGAATGATAGATTCTTTAAATGTTTCTACGAGTACAGCTATATTAACATTCGAAGCAATGAGGCAAAGGGGATTTTAGAAATTAAAACAAAACAACTAAGTTTGCAACATAAAACCAATCACATGAAAAAAATATTATTAATCGTTTCTTCTATTGCTTTAATTTTTACTGCCTGCAATGGAGAAAAAAAGGAAGAACAAAAATCAATGGCAGGAATGATGGAACTTGACCTATCTTCTTATGGACTGCCCATAACTATTGCTGTTCCTGATTCAAACAATGGCAAACTTGAAATTATTGAACAATCATGGGGGGCAAGAGAAATATCTGTTGGGAAAGATTTTAAAATTACTATCAATGAAGGCGAAGAAGATATTCAGTTACAAAAAAGTGATAACACTTCGAATGAGGTGAAAAAACTAAAGCGATATGTAATAGATGAACCAGAAACTATCATGTATGAAATGGAAATTCCATCTATAAATCAAAGCGAATATCACTTTATGACGATTGTGAAATCTGGAAATACATCTTACACCATTAAGGATATTGAAGGTGAACCATTCGGTGAGGAAACAATTAAAAAAATGCTTGATGCCGCTAAAACAATCCAATTAAAGCAAATGGGCGAAAAACAAGAATCCTAAAATTTTCACAAGGCGAAAGAGAGTCAATTTTGGCTCTCTTTTTGTTTTAATTAATTTCCATGAAACATATTATATCATTTCTCGCTTCTCTTTTTATTACAACTAT
>CAYPEC010000046.1:0-8413 GCA_964409625.1 uncultured Bacteroidia bacterium
GGTGGACTTCTTCATATTGATTCTTGTTTGGTTTTGGTTTGTTGTTTATATGGTTCGGTTAATATCAAATTGTTCTAAATATTCTGCTACTCTTTTTACAAAATTTCCGCCTAACGCTCCATCAACAACTCTATGGTCGTAGGCATGAGAAAGAAACATCATGTGACGAATTCCAATTGTATCTCCATAAGGAGTTTCAATAACAGCAGGTTTTTTAACGATTGCTCCTACTGCCATGATAGCTACTTGCGGTTGGTTGATAATAGGTGTTCCCATTATATTTCCAAAAGAACCTACATTGGTTAAAGTGTAAGTTCCTCCTTGGATTTCATCAGGCAATAATTTGTTTGCCCTTGCTCGGTTTGCTAAATCATTAACCGTTTTCGTTAAGCCCATCAAGTTTAATCTGTCGGCATTTTTAATTACTGGAACTATTAAATTTCCGCTTGGCAATGCTGCCGCCATTCCAATATTTATATTTTTCCTCACAATAATTTTTGTCCCATCTACGGAAACATTAATCATCGGAAAATCACGAATGGCTTTTGCTATGGCTTCAATAAAAATAGGCGTAAAGGTGATTTTTTCTCCTTCTCGTTTTTCAAATTGCTTTTTATTTTTTTCTCTCCAAAGTACAATGTTTGTTACATCTGCTTCAACATAGGATGTAACATGTGGAGATACTTGTTTCGACATAATCATATGCTCTGCAATGAGCTTGCGCATACGATCCATTTCTATTATTTCATCGCTTCCACCAATAGAAATTGCTGTTTTGTTTATAGCTCCGTTTGTAGGTTTGTTAGATAGTATTGCTTGCTTTCCTCTATTAGGAATATAAGCAAGGATATCATTTTTTGTTACTCTGCCATCCTTTCCTGTTCCTGCTATTTTTTCTAATTCAGTAACAGCAATGCCTTCTTGTTTTGCAATATTTTTTACAAGAGGGGAATAGAATTTCCCATTTGAAGAACTAATTTTTTCAGAAACTATTGTAGCTGCTGGAGCTACTGAAGGTTGCGATTTTGAAACAACTGTTTCAGTTGCTTTTGTCGGTTGTGGCATTGTTACTTTTGCATCAGCTTCTGAGCCAATAATGGCAATAACTTTTCCAACCTGAACTACATCGCCTTCTTTGTATAATTTTTTTATGAGAATTCCTTCAGCAGTTGAAGGTATTTCAGAATCTACTTTGTCTGTGGCTATTTCTAATAGAGATTCCTCAGCAGCAATGTTATCGCCTTCCTCCTTAAGCCATTTAATAATAGTTGCCTCTGCAACACTTTCGCCCATTTTCGGCATTATTAACTCTACCTGCGTCATACTATGATAATCTCCCTATTTGAAATTTACAGAAAGGTACAAAAATATACTTTTTTTCTAATTACTAATTAAGCCCGTAAAGATATAAAAAGTATTGAATAAAATTTCCTTTCTTTGTGTAAACCAAAAAATAATCAAAAACTAGCAGATTTATGGGGATTATTAAGAAGTATTGGGGAGTTTTGAGGAGGTTAAAACCTTTACATTATTTGTACAATTTAGCTCATTATAAGCAGCTCCAAAAAAATGCAGTTTTATATAAAAAATATGGTATTGAAAAATCTGTTGTAGAAAGTATTTCTTTTGAAGAGTTAAAAAAATACAGTGATTCAAAAGATACGCCTTGGCTTGATAATGCTGATTCAAAAGATAAGTTGAGCGCTTCTGTTCAATTCAAAAATTTCACTCCAGAAATTCAAAATCAGATTGTTAATTGGTGTGATAACGGATATATGGTTTGGAGTAATTTTTTCGATGAAAAAACTATTGATGCCATAAACAATGAAGTTGCAAAGCTTACCACATCAAGTGAAATAGACACGGATTATACAAACAAAAAATTCAGGGATACTCACAAACATTCTTTATTGATAAAAGAAGCAATAAGTGATAATCGAATTATAGATACGTTGAGTTTTGTTTTCGGAAAAAAAGTAATTCCTTTTCAAACCATGAATTTCATTTGGGGGAGTGAGCAAAAAACTCATTCAGATACCATTCATATGAGCACTCATCCTCTCGGATATCTTGCTGCTATTTGGATTGCATTGGAGGATATTTCAATTGATTGCGGACCGTTGCATTATTACCCGGGTAGTCAAAAATTGCCTTATGTAATGAGCGAAGATTTTAATCATTCAAATAATAGTTTGATTATTGATGAGGAATATTATCACAATTATGAAGGAAAAATAAAAGAGGTTATTCAAACAAATAAACTTAAAAAGAAAGTGTTTACTGCTAAAAAAGGAGATGTTTTAGTGTGGCATGCTAATCTTTTACATGGTGGCGAAGAACGCAAAAACGACAAACTTTCAAGAAAGAGCTTGGTGGTACATTATTTTTGCGAAGGAGTTATTTGTTATCATGAAATAACTCAAAGACCAGCAGTTATAGAAGATTAATGTCCTAGTTTTTTTAACCCTTTCCAAATTATTTTTAAATCATTTTCAGGCTTATAATCTTTAGCGTAAATTATATTTAACTGGTTTTTAATTTTATCATCAGCTTCAAAATTTATGGCATCAGAAGGGGATAGAACTCCTTTTTTTACCTTTGGAAGATGTGTAGAATTTGAATCTTCATAGCCAACCCATGATTTTTGGTTAAATAAAACAGCAAAAATATTTTTTAAAAAAGCACCTTTTTTATCTTGAAAAAAAATCAAAATAGGAGAGAGAGGTATAAATAAAAAGGATAGAAAAGCATCTAATAATCTTTTGTTACGGATGTTCTGACTTTTATTAATTGAGTTTATATCAATTGTATATAAGTCTCCAGCAGTTTCTATTGAGTTACTGCCAATAATTGATAAACTTTCGGGCGGAGCAATTTTAAAATCAACATTTGTATTGCCAAGTCCAAGCATTAAGTCAATAATTTTGTTTGAAGGCAAATCAGTTGCGCTGAAAATTATTTCGTCAATATCATAAATAGAAACTAATTGATCAAGCTGATTTAATCTTCCTATAAACATTTCATTTTGATTTTCTTCTACTGAAACATAGCCAATAAAGCTTGTGTTTGCGTGGCTTTGCTTTAGTAAAGTTGAAACTCTCGTGCATTCATTTACTTCTCCTATAATTAAAATTCTTTTTTGCTTCTCACTTTCTAAAGTGTAATTTTTTATTTTTAAAAAGTGAAATAAAATGCGTGTAGTTAAATAGGATATTAATGTAAAGGCAGAACCCAATAGAATAATAGCTCTTGAGAAACGATAAGTTTCAGGAAGTAAAGAATAAATAAGCAAAATGGTTATCGTACCCCAAAATATCCCTCTAATTATTTTGAAGAGTCTTATGGGTTTGTCATATCCACCACTTAAGTAAACTAAAAGTATCCAAATGATTACGTAGCTTGGGAAAGCGATAGTTACAATTTCATTTGAATAGCTTCCTCCTTCCGTAAATTTTATGTTTTGTTCGTAGTAATTTTTGATAAAAAACAAACCGAAAAGTAAAATTGAAAAATCTATTGCCGGAACAAAAAGTTTTTTAATGCCCCTGTTTAAAATTGCTGCAAATGCTCTTAAATAAATAGCAATATGAATTAGGAAAGAAAATGTAGCAGCATTATTTTTAGAAAAATGTTTTCGTGCAAAAATCACCATTGCATTGTAAAACACAAAAACATAATTAACGCTTGATTTTTTTGTGCTCTCTCCTTTGTAATGAATAATACGGGTTTCAGGATAATAGTAATTGTTGTACCCGGCTTTAGTTATGCGATAGGATAAGTCAATATCCTCTCCGTACATAAAAAAATTTTCATCCAATAATCCTGATTTTTCAAGCGCTGATTTTCGCATAAACATAAATGCTCCTGCTAGTACATCAACTTTATTTATTTCATTTTCATCCAAAAATCCTAAATGATAGCGTCCTAAAATTTTAGATTTTGGAAATAATTTTGAGAAGCCAAATATTTTATAAAAAGCTACTAAAGGTGTTGGCAACCCTCTTTTTGATTCAGGTAAAAAATTTCCTTTCCCATCAATCATTTTCACTCCTAATGCACCTGCATCAAGATGTTGATTCATAAACTGAATAATTTTTGTGAATGTATCTTCTTCTACAATTGTATCTGGATTGAGTAATAAAATATATTCTCCTTTTGCTTCTTTTATAGCTTGGTTATTGGCTTTTGAAAAACCGAAATTTTCCTTATTCGCAATTAGTTTTACTTCAGGAAATTTAGCTTTAACCATTGCCACCGAACCATCAACAGAGTTGTTATCAACAACAAATATTTCAGCAGAAATAGTAGAACAAGCTTTTCGAACAGAATGAAGACATTGCTCGAGAAAATGCTCTACATTATAATTAACTATGATTACACTTAGGTTCACTTATGAATGCAAAGTTAATTTTTTGGGCGAATTAGTTCTTTACTGAAAAAGTTTTCTCGTAAGGAACACGATTTAGAATAGAACGACCAAGAGTTATTTCATCTGTGTATTCAAGTTCATCGCCTATGGAAATACCTCTTGCAATGGTTGAAAGAGAGATGTTGAATTCTTTGAGTCGTTTATATATGTAAAAATTTGTAGTATCTCCTTCCATTGTAGTACTAAGTGCCATAATAACTTCAGAAACTTTTTGTTCGGCAACTTTTTTTACCAATGTTTCAATATTTATATCACTTGGTCCAATTCCATCCATTGGCGAAATAATTCCACCAAGCACGTGATAAATTCCTTTGTATTGCTGAGTATTTTCTATTGCCATTACATCTCGAATGTCTTCTACAACACATACCGTGCTTTGGTCACGCGAAGCGTTAGAACATATTTCACAAATTTCTTTGTCAGAAATATTATGGCAATTATTGCAGTATTTAAGTTCGTTGCGAAGCTTCAAAACCGTATTTCCTAAAACATCCAATTGCATTTCATCTTGCTTTAATAAATGAAGAACATAGCGCAAAGCCGTTTTCTTGCCTACTCCTGGTAGTTTTGAAAATTCGTTTACAGCTTGTTCAATTAATTTGGATGAATAATTCATTGCTGCAAAATTAATTTTTAAATAATATGTGTAAAACTTTGTTGAAACAGTTCATCAACAATTTTAATAACAATCGGTTCAAATCCTTTTCTTTGTCATCCGATGACACCAACCTTAATTATTACCTGTGTTGCATTGTATTCAGCAATGCTGTTTTTTATCACTTGGCTTACTTCTCGTAATGCTAGTAATGAAAGTTTTTTTAATGGCAATAAATCTTCTCGTTGGTATGTGGTAGCTTATGGTATGATTGGGGCTTCGCTTAGTGGAGTAACATTTATGTCTGTGCCTGGATGGGTTGGTAGCACACAGTTTTCATATATGATGGTTGTGTTTGGATATTTAGCTGGATATATAATTATCGCAACTGTTCTGATGCCAATGTATTATCGCTTGAATCTTACTTCTATTTACGGATATTTAGAGCAACGCTTTGGGTTTTGGTCTTATAAAACAGGAGCATTCTTTTTTATACTTTCTCGAACAATTGGTGCATCGTTCAGAATGTTTTTAGTTGTAAATGTTCTACAAACATTTGTATTTGATGCGTGGGGAGTTCCTTTCTGGGTAACGGTTTTAGCATTTATTGTACTTATTATTTTATATACGTTTGAAGGAGGAATAAAAACAATCGTTTGGACGGATACCTTACAAACAACTTTTATGTTGTTAGGTGTTATTATTTCTGTAGTGCTCATTTCAAAGGAGCTTGATTTTTCTTTTTCGGATTTATTCCATCAAATTAAGAAGAGTTCCTATTCTCAAATTGTTTTTACTGATTGGCACGACAAACGTTATTTTGTAAAACAATTTTTGAGCGGAATGTTTATCTGTATTGTAATGACAGGGCTTGACCAAGAGATGATGCAAAAAAATCTTTCGTGTAAGAACATCGGAGAGGCACAAAAAAATATGCTCAGCTTTAGTCTTGTATTGATTGTTGTCAATTTTCTTTTTCTCGCTTTAGGTGCAGTGCTTTATCTCTATGCAGCAGCAAAAGGCATTGAAATTCCTACAAAAACAGATGAGCTCTTCCCTCAAATTGCATTAAATCATCTAGGTTCTTTCGCTGGAATTATTTTTATCATTGGTTTGATTTCAGCCGCTTATCCAAGTGCAGATGGGGCTTTAACATCTCTTACCACTTCAGTTTGTGTAGATTTTCTTGGCTTTGAAAAAAGAGAAGATGAAAAAGCTAAAAAGAAGGTGCGTTATTTAGTTCATTTTGCGTTCGCATTATTATTATTGATAGTTGTAGTCGTTTTCAGAATGATAAATGATAGAGCAGTGATTGATAAACTCTTTACCGTTGCAGGTTATACATATGGTCCTTTGCTTGGGCTATATGCTTTTGGATTATTTCTAAAAAGAAAAGTAAAAGATAATGCCGTGCCTCTTGTTTGTATTCTTTCTCCTATTATATGTTATGTATTAAGCGAAAATTCAGTTGCTTGGCTTAATGGTTATAAGTTCGGGTTTGAGCTTTTGATTATAAATGGCTTGATTACTTTTCTAGGTTTGGCTGCTATATCGCAAAAAGAAAAATAATTATATCCCCACCGTAAATCCCATCCTTATTATAGGATTAGTATAAGGAGTGTAAGGTCCTTCAAGTAAATTATATAATATCATAATGATGGCTCCAGAATTTTCTCCCAGTGGTTGTCTATAACCTCCGCCAACCATTAAGCTTGGAACATTTGTTCTAGATTGGAATTTATCAAATGTTTCCATATTTAACATCTCATATTCACTATGTAGAAATAAAGTTTCGGTAGGATAAAATCTTCCAAAAACCCTCCCTCCATATACATTGGTGTTAAAATCAATGTATTGGTCTTTGTAACTATAATATAAATAGGTCATGCCTAATCCAGCAGAAAATTTTTCCGTTATTTTATATCCTGCAAGTGGAGAAAAATCAAAAAGCGTAATTGTTCCAAACTGCAAACCGATATTTCCACCATAATAAATCTTACTAGGATCAAATTTGTTTTTATGAGATGAGGAGTCAACCTTCGATTTAAATTGAGCAACACAAGTTGTACTCCACAATAAAATAAGTACAAATAAATATTTAATATTTCTCATAATAACAATCGTAAAATTAAGAATAAAAATCTTAGTGTACCTTTGCATAAACAATTTATTAAATGAATATACTAGTTACAGGCGCAAGCAGAGGAATAGGGTATGAGTTAGTTAAGAAATTTGCTCAGGCAGGAAACAGCAATATTCTTGCAATCTCCAGAAATCAAAATAAACTAGAAGAATTAGCAAAAGAATGCAAACTGTTAAATCCCTTAGCAAACATAATTCCTTTGTCCTTTGATTTATCAAATATTGAAAAGCTCGATACAATTAAAAATACAATCGAGCAAAAGCTAAATTCTAAAGTAGATATACTTATTAATAATGCTGCTGGCTTTATTAATAAAAATTTTGCAGATATTTCAGTCAACGATATTGGACATATATATAAAGCAAATGTATTTGCCCCTTTTTTTTTAATTCAAAAATCACTTCCGTACTTTCAAAAGCACTCTCACATAGTTAATATAAGCAGCATGGGAGGATTCCAAGGAAGTCAAAAATTTCCAGGACTCTCAATATATAGCTCAAGTAAAGCAGCGCTAGCTAATTTAACAGAGTGCTTGGCAGAAGAACTAAAACCATTGGAAATAAAAATAAATTGCCTCTGCCTTGGAGCTGTGCAAACCCAGATGCTTCAAGAAGCATTCCCTAATTTTAAAGCACCTGTTTCCGCAATAGAAATGGCAAATTTCATTTGCGACTTCGCACTCAATGCCCATAAACATCAAAATGGCAAAGTCATTCCAGTATCCACCTCTACACCCTAATTTTTTCCGTTTGTAAATCAGCACGTTTGCTCGAAAAATGTTCAAAGTGAAAAAATAATTCATTTTAGTGTTTGTAGATATCCAAATACCACTTACATTTGCGTCCCGTTTGAAAAAATACAGTTCTTTTAAAATTACGGCAAAACAGAATAATAAAAGGCGTTTCGAGTTTTCAAAACACTTTAATCAAGCTTTGAAAGATGAAATAAAAAAATATTTTTCAAAAATATTTGGAGGTGTTGAAAATGTAATTACCTTTGCCGTCCGTTTAAAAAACAAACGTTCTTAAAAACACTTGAAAAATTTAAATCCCGAAAGGGAATTATATATTTAAGTTCTTTGAAAATATTGAAGAGGCTATGAAATAATAAATGTCCATCACTATCCAAATTCTTATTTGGATACAATGATGGAAACAAACATAAGAGCATGTCCTTAAATGGACAAAAAATACAAACTTACAATGGAGAGTTTGATCCTGGCTCAGGATGAACGCTAGCGGCAGGC
>CAYPEC010000047.1:0-8332 GCA_964409625.1 uncultured Bacteroidia bacterium
GAAAAAATATTTTCTTTTTAGTTTCTGCATAAAGCAAAGAAACAAAAAATCCCGACTCTATTAAAATCGGGATTTTCAGTTATTGAGAAATTGAAATTTTATTTTTTCAAACCTGCCATTAAATATTCTCTGTTCATCATGGCAATATTTTCTAAAGAAATTTCTTTAGGACATTCTGCTTCACAAGAACCAGTGTTAGTACAGTTTCCAAATCCTTCCAAATCCATTTGCTTCACCATATTTAATACGCGTGTTTCAGCTTCTGGTTTTCCTTGTGGCAATAATGCTAATTGTGAAACTTTAGCAGAAACAAACAACATGGCAGAAGAATTTTTGCATGATGCAACACATGCTCCGCAACCAATGCAAGCAGCAGCAGCAAATGATTTATCGGCATCATCTTTTGGAACTGGTAAGCAATTCGCATCTTGTGCATTGCCTGTATTTACGGATACGAAACCTCCTGCAGCAATTACTCTATCAAATGCTGAGCGGTCAACTACTAAATCTTTTATAACCGGAAATCCTTTTGCTCTCCATGGTTCAATGGTAATGGTTTCGCCATCTTTGAAGGCACGCATGTGCAATTGACAAGTTGTAGTTCCCTGCCAAGGTCCGTGTGCACGACCGTTAATGTACATACTACACATACCGCAAATTCCTTCGCGACAATCATGGTCAAATGCAACTGGTTCTTCTCCTTTTGAAATAAGTTGTTCGTTTAAAACATCTATCATTTCAAGAAAAGACATATCCGTAGAAATATCTTTTACATTGTATGAAACCATATTGCCAGCTTCTTTTGCGTTTTTCTGACGCCAGATTTTTAGAGTTAAATTCAAATTTCCACTCATAACAATTATTTATAATTTCTTTGACTTGGTTTAATCACTTCGTATTTCAATTCTTCCTTGTGCATTTCAAATTTTACTCCTTCTTTAAATTCCCATGCTGCAACATGAAAATATTTAGAATCGTTTCTTTCGGCTTCTCCATCTTCAGTTTGAGATTCTTCACGGAAATGTCCTCCGCAAGATTCATTTCTGTTTAGCGCATCCATACACATTAACTCTCCAAGCTCTATAAAGTCAGCTACTCTGCCTGCTTTTTCTAATTCAAGGTTTAGTTCATTTTGTGTTCCTGGGATGCGAACATCTTTCCAAAACTCTTCACGCAATGCACGAATTTCAGAAATGGCTTCTGTTAAACCCTTTTCATTTCTTGCCATTCCACATTTATCCCACATTATTTTTCCTAATTTTTTATGGAAATGGTCAACTGATTTTGTTCCTTTTATGTTCATCATTTTATCTAAAGTCTCTTGAACTTTTTTCTCAGCTGCTACGAATGCTTCGTGTGTAGTAGGAATTGATTTTGTACGAATTTCGTTTGCTAAATAATTTCCGATTGTGTAAGGAATTACAAAATATCCATCTGCTAAACCCTGCATCAATGCGGATGCTCCAAGTCTATTAGCTCCATGGTCAGAAAAATTACATTCTCCTAATGCATACAATCCTGGAACAGTTGTCATCAAATCATAATCAACCCACAAACCACCCATTGTATAATGTACTGCAGGATAAATTCTCATCGGTGTTTCATACGGATTTTCGCCTGTAATTTTTGCATACATATCGAAAAGGTTTCCGTATTTTTCTTTCACTACTTCTACTCCTAACTCAATAATTCTTTTAGGAGAAGCAGCTTGTTCCCCAATTTTATTTGCTTGTTGTTTCCCATATCTTTCAATAGCAGAAGCATAATCAAGATATACAGCCATTTTTGAGGTGCCTACTCCATAACCCGCATCACATCTTTCTTTTGCGGCTCTTGATGCAACATCTCTCGGCACTAAATTTCCGAAAGCTGGATATCTTCTTTCTAAATAATAATCTCTTTCTTCTTCAGGAATATCAATAGGTTTGCGATTATCTCCTTGCTTTTTAGGAACCCAAATTCTTCCATCGTTTCTTAATGATTCGCTCATCAGCGTAAGCTTTGACTGGTGGTCGCCACTCACAGGAATACAAGTTGGATGAATTTGTGTGAAGCAAGGATTTCCAAAATAAGCTCCTTTTTTATGTGCTTTCCAAGCCGCAGTAACATTACTTCCCATCGCATTTGTAGAAAGGTAAAATACATTTCCGTATCCTCCGGTACACAATAAAACTGCGTGTCCGAAATGTTTTTCTAATTTTCCGGAAATTAAATCTCTTGCAATAATTCCTCTTGCTTTATCTTCAATCATTACCACATCAAGCATCTCATGACGAGAGTACATAGTTACATTTCCTAATCCAATTTGTCTTTCTAATGCTGAATATGCACCTAATAAAAGTTGTTGGCCTGTTTGTCCTGCTGCATAAAAAGTTCTTTGTACTTGTGTTCCTCCAAAGGAGCGGTTACTTAAATATCCACCGTACTCACGCGCAAATGGGACTCCTTGTGCAACGCATTGGTCAATAATATTGGCACTTACTTCTGCCAAACGATATACATTGCCTTCTCTTGCTCTGTAATCGCCACCTTTCACAGTATCATAAAACAAGCGATAAACGCTGTCGCCATCATTCTGATAATTTTTTGCAGCATTGATTCCACCTTGTGCAGCAATACTGTGGGCTCTTCTTGGAGAATCTTGAAAACAGAAGCACTTTACTTTGTATCCAAGTTCAGCAAGTGATGCAGCAGCAGATGCTCCAGCCAATCCTGAACCTACAACAATAACTTCTAAACTTCTTTTGTTTGCAGGATTTACGAGTGGCACAGACGACTTGTATTTACTCCACTTGGTTTCAAGTGGTCCTTCAGGAATTCGAGAATTTAGTTTTGACATATTCTATAAATAATCTTTAATTTTTAATTCGAAATTACTTTATCCACCCAAAATGTATTGCTATTGGCATCATTGCAAAAACCAAAGGAATGATAATTGAAAAACACATTCCAACTGATTTAATGATTGGGGTATATTTTTTATTGTTCAATCCTAATGTTTGAAATGCGGAATAAAAACCATGTAGCAAATGGTAGCCAAGAGAAATTACTCCTAACACATACACAAGCACAACTAAAGGGTTTTCAAAAATTTCTTTCATTTCATTAAACAAAGTTTCTTTTCCGCTTGTAATTTCATCTGTAAAGCGGCTTACAACCCAAAAATGTTTTAGGTGCATCACTAAAAATATTAAAATTAATGTTCCAAGTAAACCCATAGAACGGCTATACCACTTACTATTTGCTCCTAAATCGTTCACAGCATATTTTACGGGTCGAGCTTTGTTATTCAATCGAGTAAGCACTAGTGCTTGATAAATATGAATAATAAATCCTAAAAATAATCCAACCTCCATGGTGCGGATAATAGGATTCTTTGCCATGAATTCGGCTGCTTCATTAAAATGAATTCCTCCATCATTAAAGAAGATTAATGCATTGATATAACAGTGAACCATCAGAAATGAAATGAGAAATAAACCCGTTAGAGCCATTATAACTTTTCTGCCGATAGATGAATTAAAAAAACGATTCATAATTTTATTTTTTTTACAAAAGGAACAATCTTGCTACTATTAATGTTTAAATTTACCGTGCAAATGTATAATTCGAATTGATTTCTATCAAACATTTTAAATAATTTATATTCTTTCTTAATACCAACAGTATGAAATACGAACCAATTAACTCGGCTTTGTTTATTGAAAACAGAAAGTGCTTTGCAGCAAGTTTAAAACCCAATTCAATTGCAATATTCGTAAGTAATGATACAATGCCTACTAATGCTGATGGCTCAATGGGTTTTGTGCAAAATTCTGATTTATTTTACCTTACAGGTGTTGACCAAGAGGATACTATTTTGGTAATCTATCCAGATGCAGTTAATGGTGCTCATAAAGAAATTCTTTTTGTGAAAGAAACGAACGAAACCATTGCTATTTGGGAAGGCGCTAAACTTACTAAGCAGCAAGCCATTGAAGTAAGCGGAATTAAATCAGTAATGTGGTCGAATGGATTTGATGGATTTTTAAAGTCATTGATATTTCAAGCTGAAAATATTTATTTGAATAGCAATGAACATACTCGCAGATCAATTGATGTTGAGACTGCTGAAATGCGATTCAATAAAAGCATTATCGCAAAATTTTCTTTGCACAAATTTGAACGCTCGGCTCCAATTATGCATAAGCTGAGAGCAATTAAATCGAAATACGAAATTGAATTAATTCAAAATGCTTGCAACATAACAGAGAAAGGATTTAGAAGACTTTTAAAATTCGTGAAGCCCGGTGTAATGGAATACGAAATTGAAGCAGAATTGGTTCACGAATTTGTTCGTAATCGTTCAAGAGGTTTTGCTTACGGACCTATCATTGCTTCGGGTTTTAATGCGTGTGTTTTACATTATGTAGAAAACAATAAATCCTGTAAAGATGGAGATGTGATTTTATTAGATGTTGCAGCCGAATATGGAAACTATGCAAGTGATTTAACAAGATGTATTCCCGTAAATGGAAAATTTACAACTCGTCAAAAGCAAGTGTACAATGCTGTTTTGAGAGTGATGAAATCTGCAATAAGTATGCTTACTGTTGGAAATAATATTCCTGATTACCACAAAGCAGTAGGTTCATTAATGGAAAAAGAATTGGTTGATTTGGGTTTGATAACAATGGATGATATTAAAAATCAAAATCCTGAATGGCCAGCGTACAAAAAATATTTCATGCATGGAACTTCTCATTTCTTAGGATTAGATGTTCATGATGTTGGAGATTTCAATCGCAAATTGGAAGAAGGAATGATTTTTACTTGCGAACCCGGAATTTATATTCGCGAAGAAAATCTGGGAATCAGAATTGAAAATGATATTTTGGTTACTAAAAATGGCCCAGTAGATTTAATGAAAAATATTCCGATTGAGGCAGATGAAATTGAGAGTTTGATGAATTCGAAATAAAATTTTTTTGTGAAAAAGAGGTTTCAAGAATTAGATGCATTAAGAGGAATTGCAATCTTCGGAATTGTAATTCACCACTACTTAATGTATAGTTACAACCGGCCTGAATATTCTAAAGGATTAGTATCTACAATTGATACGCTTCACTATATTGTAAATTGGTTTTTTGTTTTAAGTGGTTATGTTGTATATATGACATTAACTAAAATAAATTATCTTCCTAATTTTATTGTCAACCGATTTTCCCGTTTATTCCCAGCTTACATATTTGCAGTATTAATAACTAGTTTGATAATTACTGTTTCACCATACTATAATTACATTCCTGCTGATTTTAACAGAATCGCAATCAATTTAACAATGTTGCAGCATTGGTTTCGTGTGGAGGCAATAGATGGCTCATATTGGACATTACCACTTGAGCTATCTTTCTATGTGATTGTGTATTTTGTTTTTCTTTCTAAACTTAATAAACATGTTCATTGGTTCACGGGTATTTTTTTAATATTCACCCTAATCGTAAATATTTTGGCACATAGAAGTATAGCGTTAGCGTATACTTTATACTATATCCCTGTTTTAAAAGCAGGCACATTTTTTATGGCAGGAATTTGTTTTTATAAATTATTCGAAAATAAAAATGACAACATTGCCAAAATACTTATTCTACTTTCTTTGATAATTCAGTTTGTGATTGGCAATTGGGTTGAAGTAGCTTATATAGCTACATTTTATTTATTACTATATCTCTTTATTTTGCAAAAACTCCAATGGATTGTACATCCTAAAATATTATTTCTTGCACGAATGAGTTTTTCTGTTTTCCTTCTTCATCAATATATTGGGTATGAGATTATGAATTATCTAGAACAAGAATGGAATTTATTTCATTCCCTTCAAATTATAATTACACTTTCAGTTATGTTTAGCCTGTCGTGGCTATTAAGTAATTTTGTTGAATATCCAGCTATGAATTGGTTGCGGGGTAAGTTTTTGCGCAAAAAAGAAGTTGTTTCATGATTTCATATACCACTTTTAAAAATATAAAAGTTCGTTATTCGGATAAAGGGCAGGGCAGGGCGATTGTAATGCTGCACGGCTTTTTAGAGAATTCTGAAATTTGGAATTCTTTTTCGGAAAAACTTTCAAAACAATATAGAGTTATTGCAATTGACTTACTCGGGTTCGGTGAAACACCATCTATTGGCTATGTTCACAGTATGGAGTTGATGGCAGAGTGTGTTAAAAAAGTAATGGATGATTTGAATTTAAGAAGATATGTTTTAGTTGGTCATTCCATGGGAGGCTATGCTGCACTAGCTTTTGCCGATTTATTTAATGATCATGTTTCAGGCTTGTGTTTGTTTCATTCCACATCACTTCCTGATTCATCTGAAAAAAAACAAGACCGTCAAAGAGCCATCGATGCAGTTAAAAAAGACCATCTAGTTTTTGTAAGTAATTTTTTTGATAGACTTTTTGCTAAAGAAAATATTGCTAATCTTCAAGATGAAATCGCAAAACTTAAAAACAATGCAATTAAACTTTCAAAACAATCAATAGTAAACTCCTTGGAAGGAATGAAAGACCGAAAGAAACGAGATTGGATTTTAGAATTTGCAAAATATCCTATTCTTTTTATTGTCGGAAAGCAAGATGCCGTGATCCCATCTAAAAGCATTTTGCATCAGGCCGAAAGCGTTAAAAGAAAAGAAATTTTATTTCTCGAGAATGCAGGCCACATGGGTTTTTTAGAATCTCCCGATGAATGCCTAAAAGCTATTCGAAGGTTAGCGCACAATAGTTTTAGGGAGGTAATGAAATAAAGCCCCGCTACACAAATGTAACAGGGCTTTTGCTTTTAAAATAGGTTGTTAAAAACAAAATACATTACTATTCCTAACGATAAGGTAAGCACTATTAAAGATGCTTCTACTAAGTCATTGTGACTTTCGTGTTCCTTTTTTGCTTCTGCTCTTTTCATATTATTGAGTTTTAAAATTTCTTTTTAAAAAACCGGCCGGAGCGAACCAAAACAACATCCCCATGAATTTTAAGAAGCTCCGACCGGTGAACCAAACCAATTAATCAATCAACTTACACCATTTATAACGGCATAAAAAGAAAGAAGTTTGTGCGACTTTGTAACTGGTCGGATTTTTACAATAAGTGGTAGAAATTGGCAATAACTGGTAAACTACACTTTGCCAATTTTTTGAAGGAAGTCTTCGCGCTTTCTGCGTGAAATTTCAATTTTTGCCCCATCGTCCATTAAAACATAGCCCCCATCTGCTTTATAATACTTAAGCACATGGTTTGTATTTACAAGATGGTGATGGTGAACACGAATAAAGGTTTCTTCAGGTAGAATATCTTCAAAGTATTTAAGTGAGTTGGTAACTAAAAGTTTTTTGCCCCCACTTAAAATAAAGTTAGTATAGCTTCCTTCCGCTTCACAACGCACTATATCATTTACATTTACAACTTCAAAGGCATTTCCAACGGGCAAGGCAATTTTTGAAAGACTTGCTTTGTCTTGCTTTAAATGTTGTAGTAATATTTTTAGATGGTCTGTATTGGTTATGTTAGATGTTTTTTCAAGTATTTTTTTTGTTGCCACTATTAGTTCTTCAACATCAATAGGTTTTAGCAAATAATCAATAGCACTATATTTAATTGCATTAATTGCATGTTTGTCTGACGCTGTTGTAAAAATCACATCAAACTTTTGATCTTGTAATTTATTTAACAAATCAAATCCGCTTCCATCTTGCATTTCAACATCAAGAAAGATAAGAGCTGGTGATAATTTTCGGATTGCATCCACTCCTGCTTCAACAGAATCAGCAAGAGCTACTATTTGAATATCGGGGCAATTTTTTTTGATAAGATTATTTAAAAGTTCTCTGCTTTTTTTTTCGTCTTCTACTATTACTGCGGTTATCATAAAATTGTTTTTTAACGAAGTTATTAAATAGGAATGAATATTTCGACTTTTGTTCCAGTTAAATTATTTTTTGTGTCATCTATGTCTGTTATTGTAACACTCATTTCGGAGTGATGAATGCTGTTCAGTAATTCTATTCTGTCAAAAGTAATTTTACTTCCTAAGGATTTGTGGTCTTTCTTTATCGATAAATCTTTTCGTTCGAGCGCTTTCTTTCTGCCAATCCCATTATCTATGATAGAACATTTAATAAAACCATCTACTTCGCAAATTTTTATCTCGAGTAATCCCTTTTCTTTTTTAGGAATTAGTCCATGCAGAATAGCATTTTCAACATATGGTTGCAACAGCATAGATGGAATTTCGAAATAATCAATGTCAACTTTATTATCAATTTCAATTGTATAATCAAATTGATTTTCAAA
>CAYPEC010000048.1:0-8182 GCA_964409625.1 uncultured Bacteroidia bacterium
AACAGGTAAATTTAGTTTTGCATTACCCGCAGGAACAATTTATAAAATTTCATACAAGTTAGGTGATAAAGAAGTGTTCACTGAAAATCTTGAAATTGCTGCAGGAAAAGGATACCAAGAATTTACAAGAGAAATACCTTGTAATCAAATTGTCGTAGCTGAAGAATGTACTCCTAAAAATTCTTACTATGAATTGTATCATGATTACAACATAAAAGGTATTGACTTGCAATCAGCAGAGTTTAAGAGATTCTTAGAGCCATTGATGGAATGTTTAAAATCATCAAGCGTAATTGAAGTAAACATTGAATCAAGTGCATCTCATGTACCAACAGCTACATTTAAAACCAACGAATTACTTACTAAAGCACGTGCTGAAGAAGCTAGACTTAAGATTATTGACGGTTTAACTAAAGCAGGAATTTCAGCTAAGAGTATAAAATTTGTTGAAATTAAAACACTTGTTCAAGGACCTGAATATAAAGGTGATTATGTTGAAAACAAAGCCATGTATAGCAAATACCAGTACATAAAAGTTAGAGCTATAACAGTAAACAAATAATATTTATGCGAATAGCAACGAAGCATTTTATAGCGACAGCATTATTTTTCTCTTTTCTTGTAGGAAGTGCGCAAACAGGAAAAGAGAAAAAACTTGCTCGTAAAGCAGATAATTTATTTGAAATGGCTGAGTATCCAGATGCTTTGCCGATTTATTTAAAATTATTAGAACTAAATCCGACCAAGGCAATATACAATTACCGAACAGGGATTTGCTATTTTGATTCAACTGCAGAAAAAATGAGAAGCATTCCTTACTTTGAAAATGCAAATAAATATTTCACCAATAAAGATACTATCCCTGAATTATACTACTATTTAGGATCTTCGTATCAAATGATGAACAAATTTGAAGATGGAATTATATCATTTGAAAAACTTAAAACCTTTATCAAAGACAATAAATATGGTAAAAGAGAAACGGATGATATAGATAGTTTAATCATTCAATGCAAAAGAGGAATCGAATATAAGAAAACTCCTTCGAGAGCTAAAATTGATAATCTTGGACAGAACATCAACTCTCCATATCCTGATTACGCTCCAGTAATTTCTGCTGATGAAAGTTTATTGATATTCACATCAAAAAGAAAAGGAAACACCGGTGGAAAAATGGATGACAATGGATATTATTATGAAGATATTTATGTTTCAAAAAAAATAAACGACAAATGGGTAGGTCCAGAAAAATTTGACACTCTTGTACAAGTAAGAAAAAATTTCTTTCAAAGTTTATTTGGCAAAGCGGAAAAACTCACCAAGAGCATTAATACAAAAACTCACGATGCCTCAGTGGCTTTGTCGGCTGATGGGAAGAAACTTTTTATTTTTCGTTACAACAGTATTTGGATGTCAACATTTGAAAATGACAAATGGGTTGCTCCTATAAAATTAAATGATTTAGTAAATGTTAAAAATGGCTATCAGCCAAGCGTGAGTTTAACAGAAGATGAAAAATATTTGTTTGTTGCAAGTGAAAGAACTGGAGGATACGGAGGCAAGGACATTTACCGTTACACAAAACAAAGTGATGGTTCTTGGGGGCAAGTTGAAAACTTAGGTAGCGCAATCAACACTCAATTTGAAGAAGATGCTCCTTTTATTCATCCTGATGGAAAAACTTTATACTTTGCCTCAACAGGGCATACCACTATGGGCGGATATGATATTTTCAAAACAGAGTTGGTAGATGGTAAGTGGACAAGCCCTACAAATATTGGATATCCAGTAAATACTGGAGCGGATGATGTTCATTTTGTAATGAACAAAAAAGGCAATAGAGCATATTATGCTTCAGTTAAAGAAAATACAATAGGACATTTAGACATTTATGCTGTTTCATTTGAGCCAGAAGTAAATATTATGTTTGCTGCAAATAATTCAGATGTTTCTAAAACATATACTTCAAAAATTTATTTGAAAGGTAAGAAGGATACTTCATTTGCTTTAGAATCTCAACCTATAAATTATCCTTTATCAGCTTATGATAATTATTCAGTGAAAGTTGAATCAAATGGATTGAAGACTCATCAAGCTGAAACTATACTTAACTCCGATGGAAAAGATCATAACTATTATGGAGAAGTAACCTATGAAGATATCAAAGATGATTTAGGAAAAGTTACAGGACAAAAAACAACATTTTATTCGGCAACAGCTAACCTAGATAGTATTATAAAAGCGTCTCCCGATTATTCCTCAATGAATAAGACAGAAGCGTATTCTACAATCACAAAAAAGTTAGCTTCAGAAAATAACTCTGGAATTAAAGTTGTATCCTACACCGATATGATTGAAACGGTTAGTACAGAATTAGCAAAAGATACGATAAGTTTAAGAATAATTTATTTTGATTTTAAAGATGCTAAGTTAACTGAACAATCAAATAAAGATCTAGAAAATATTTTGAGCTATTTAACTACAAATAAAAATACAAGTGTAGAAATAATAGGACATACCGATTCAAAAGGTTCGGATGCTTTAAACAAAGTTCTTTCTGAAAAGAGAGCTAAAGCAGCTTCAACATATTTTGTTTCGAAAGGAATTTCAAAGAAAAGAATTAAAACAGCAGGAATGGGAGAGACCCAGCCAGCAGTTGCAAACGAAAATGCTGATGGTTCGGACAATCCAGAAGCAAGACAAAAAAATCGTAGAGTTGAATTTAAGTTTACATCAAACGTAAAATAAGTCATGAGTATTAGAAAAATTATATTTATAACAATTGTTGCCCTCTCCACCATGAGAGGGTTTTCTCAAGAAAAAGAAAATGGTTCTTATATCTATTATTTCACCGAAGGCAATCAATTGCTAGAAGAAAAGAATTATCCGCGCGCTTTAAAAATGTTTTTGAAAGCTTATGCCAAAGATTCATCTTCAGCTAACATAAATTTCAAAGTTGGGTATTGCTATCTAAAATCAGCAAATGAAAAATCTAAAGCAATGTATTATTTAGAAAAGGCATCCAAAAATGTTACGCGCAATTACGATGAATACCAACCAACTCTTAAAAAAGCACCAGAAACTGCTTATCAGTATTTAGGAGAAGCTTATCATCTTAATTACAAATTTGAAGAAGCCCTAACAAGCTATGAAAAATATAAATCAATAGCTGGTTCAAAAAATGAAGAAGCGCTAAAAGATATTATGCGCGACATTGAAATCACAAACAATGCAAAGGAAATAATTAAAACACCAGTAAATATGACTATCGAAAATTTAGGAGATAGCATAAATACCATTTTCCCTGACTATGGACCAGTAGTATCAGCTGATGAATCTTCTCTAATATTTACATCCAGAAGAACAGGAAGCACAGGCGGCTTAAAAACGGACAACGATGAGTTTTTTGAAGATATTTTTATAAGCTACAAAAAAGCAGACAAGACTTGGTCGCAAGCAAAACAAATTCCTGGAAATATTAATAGCTATGACCATGAAGCTACAATTGGAGTTTCTGTAGATGGGCAACAACTCTTTATATATAAAGACAATAACGGAGGTGATATTTATACAAGTAAACTGGAAGGAGATGTTTGGGCATACCCAACACCTCTTGATGCAAATATAAATACTCCATCTTGGGAAACCCATGTTACAATGACTGCAGATGGAAACACCTTTTATTTTATAAGTGATAGAAAAGAAGGAAGTTTCGGAGGAAAAGATATTTGGAGAGTAACTAAATTGCCAAATGGGAAATGGAGTTTACCATTTAATATGGGTCCTATTGTCAACACAAAATATGATGAAGACGCTGTATTTATACACCCAGATGGAGTAACTTTATTCTTTGCATCTAAGGGTCATTATACAATGGGAGGATATGACATATTCACTTCTACCTTAACTGAAAATGGTTGGACTGCACCCAAAAATATTGGCTATCCTATAAATACTACAGATGATGATTTATTTTTCTTTTTAACAGTTGATGGAAGAAGAGCTTATTATGCATCTAATAAATCTGGTGGAAAAGGCGATAACGACATATACCTTATAAAACTTGACACATCAACCGTTGAGCCGGTGGCTGTTCTAAAAGGTTTAGTTACTTATGATGGAGCTTCAACAAATCCTAATGGAACATCTGCTGAAATTATTGTAACTGACCTAGCTACCAATCAAACACAAAATGCAATTGCAAACTCCAAAACAGGTAAGTTTCTATTAATATTAAATACAGGGCACAACTATTCTTTTGAATATGCTGCTCAAGGTTATGACAATATTAAAGAAGACTTAAGTATTGATCAAAGTTGGGCGTATAGAGATTATGACAAAGAAGTAAATTTAAAAATGATAAGCTTTGAAGCCAAAAGACTTGGCACAATTGCAATAAAAGGAACTGTAAAAAACACTTTTGGTGAAGTAATACCTGAAGCAAAAATTACTGTTAATGATAACACTACAGGAAAAGTAATAAATACCTACACCACAAGTGCTGACTCAGGAAGCTATTTCTTGGTTGTAAGTAGAGGACAAAATATTAATATTTCATACGAAGGAGAAGGATATTTATTCCAATCCGAAAACATCAATGTGCCAAAAGAACCAACCTATTCTGTATTACAGAAAGATGTTATATTAGAGTATGCTAAAAAAGGTGCAAGAATTCGTTTGAACAACATTTTCTTTGACTCTGGAAAATCCACTCTTCGTAAGGAATCACATGCAGAACTTGACAATGTTTATGATATCATGATTAAATATCCTGACTTTAATTTTGAAATTGCAGGGCACACAGATAATAAAGGAAGTGCAGCAATAAACACCAAACTTTCTCAAGATAGAGCAAATGCGGTTGCAAAATACTTACAGCAAAAAGGAATTGATAAAGTACGATTAGTACCAAAAGGATATGGGCCTACAGTACCAGTAGCGCCAAATACATTATCTAATGGCAAACCAGACCCTAAAGGAATGCAGTTGAACAGAAGGGTTGAGCTTAAAATCATGGAATAATTTAAAGAAACTACAACAAAACGCACCATTCACTATCTTTGTGGGTGGTGCGTTTTTCATTTACATATAAAACCAATTTTATACTTTGCTTCCTTTTGTTGCATACAAGCATTTTATTTGCGCAAAAAAAATCATACAGACAATATTTTACTGAAGGTAATTTTTTAATTCTAGAAGATAATTACAAGCAAGCGCTGAAAAATTTTGTTGAAGCTTATAAAATCGATTCTGTTAACAGCAACATCAATTTTAAAGTTGGTTTTTGTTATTTAAAATCATCTGCAGAAAAAAACAAAGCTGCTCATTACTTTGAAAAAGCAGTTAAAAGCATCTCTAGAAATTATTCTGAATTTGAATCAGAAGAAAGAAAAGCGCCCATTACGGCATATTATTATTTAGGTATATCTTATCACATCAATTATCAATTTGATGATGCAATTGCTGCTTATGGAGAATTTAAAAAACTATTGTCTCCTGCTCAAATGGAAAACATAAAAAAAGTAGAAAGACAAATTGAAATAAGCAAAACTGCCAAAGAAATTACAACTGCTCCTGTTGACGTAAAAATTAACAATCTCGAAGTTGTAAATTCGGAATATCCAGACTACAGCCCTGTTATTTCTGCTGATGAAAAAATGCTTGTTTTTACATCCCGAAGAGAAGGAAGCTCAGGAGGAGAAAAAACTGTTGACGACCAGTTTTACGAAGATATTTATGTGAGCTACAAACAGAAAGACAATACTTGGACAACTCCTGAAAATATAAGTTCGAAAATAAATACCATTGCACACGAAGCAACCGTTGGGCTTTCCATGAATGGGCAAGAATTATTTATTTACAAAGGCGATAATGGAGGAGATATTTATGATTCGAAACTGGAAGGATTTAACTGGACTACTCCCACAAAAATGGGCTCTGATATTAATACTCCTGAATGGGAAACAAGCGCAACCATATCTGCAGACGGAAATGCACTTTACTTTGTAAGTGATAGATCTGGAGGATTAGGAGGCAGAGATATTTGGAAAAGTGTTAAACTGCCAAATGGAAAATGGAGTTTAGCAAGCAACTTAGGAGCGCCTATTAATAGTGCCGATGATGAAGAATCTCCTTTTCTTCATCCCAATGGAACAAAATTATATTTTAGTTCAACGGGACATAAAAATATGGGCGGATTTGATGTTTATTATTCTGAATTAAATCCAGAAATTAATTCATGGTCGGAGCCACAAAATGTAGGGTATCCTATTAATACTACTGATGATGACTTGTATTATGTAATAAGTCCTGATGGAAAGCGAGCTTATTTTTCTTCTTCACGAAAGGGAGGAATGGGCGAAAAAGATATTTACGTTGCAACACTAAATCCTTCTGATGATATTTCGCTTACACTACTCAAAGGAGAAATCATAACGGATAACAATCAGGAAATTCCGAACGATGTTGTAATTACTATGCAAAATACAGAAACAGGAAACATTGAAGGAGTGTATAAACCTATTCGCAAAATAGGAACCTTTGTTGTTATTATTCCATCAGGAAAGAAGTATCATTTCTCCTATACTCAAGGAGAAAAAGAGTTTTATGCTGAAGATTTTTTTGTGCCTGAAAATTCATCTTATAAAGAAATAGAGAGGGAAGTGCCTTTGCATACCGTTACTTTTACAACTAAAGCAAACAATGTAGTAAATACAGCAAATACAAATTCCAAGAATGAATTTGTATTCTATTTCGACTATAACCAAACCTCACTTGATACAACTGATGAAAAGCTAAAATCATTAATAAACAATGTGGCTGAACTAACTAAAGCAAACAGAAAAATCAAAATTTCGATAGCTGCAAGCGCCTCTCATTTGCCTACAAAAACATATAAGAGTAATGAACAATTAGCATTAGAAAGAGCAGAAACAACAAAATATATTGTTGCAAATAAACTGCAAGTATTTAACGAGCAGATAAAATTTGTTGAAATAAAAAGTAGTGTTTCAGGACCAAAAAACAATTTAAGTAAAACAGAAAACAAAAAACATCAAAACGTAATTATAAAAATTGAAACTGAATAGAAAACAAGCTTTAGCTATTTTTTGTATTTTGGTATCAAACTTGCTTACGCATTTAGAAGCTTTATGAAAAAAGCCATCATCTACATATCATTTTTATTGTTAGCACTCCCCTGCTCTACCATTGCTCAAAGCAAAAGCAAATATGAGCCAGAGGATGCAGAGGAACATTTTAAGCACAATAACTTTATAATGGCAATTCCTGTTTATAAAGAATTGATGAAAAGTGATGGCAATAATTACAACTTCAATTATAAACTTGGGCTTTGCTACTTAAATACAAATATTAAAAAAGCAGAAGCTATACCTTATTTAGAAAAAGCAGTAAAAAATGCAAAGGCAGAACCTGATGCTCAATTTTATCTTGCCAAAGCATATCACTACGACCATAAATGGGATAAGGCAATAGAGTTGTTTCAAAAATATATAAAAGCAGGTGCTGGTAAAAAAATGCTGGATGCAGAAAGAGAAATTGAAATGTGTAACAATGGAAAAGAGTTAAGCAAATATCCAGCGAATGTAACTTTTCAAAATCTTGGTGCCGAAATAAATTCTGGATTTCCTGATTATTATCCGTTTACTACTGCAGATGAAAATATGCTTGTTTATACTTCTCGCAGAAAACAAAACATTGGTGGAGCTTTAGAGGTTGACGGTTATTATGCTTCGGATATTTATTTTTCTACTCCTAAGGAAGGAAAATGGCAACTTGCAACAAATGTAGGAGCAGCTGTAAACACAAGATACGATGAGCAAGCAGTAGGGATTACAGCCGATGGACAAAAAATGATAGTGTACTTAGACCACATTGATAGCTTAGCCAATATTTATATTTCGGTACCTAACCCTGCAAACGGGAAATTTAAAAAAGTGGTGAAGCTGGATAAAAACGTAAACTCCGATTTTGAAACATCTGGTTATATAACACCCGATGGTTCTGTTTTGTTTTTTGCCAGTAAAAGAGATGAAGGAATGGGAGGAACCGATATTTATTTATCGCGTATTTTACCAAATGGAAAATGGAGTATGGCTCAAAACTTAGGACCAAAGATTAATACAAAGTACAATGAAGATTTTCCTGTTTTAGCTCCCGATGG
>CAYPEC010000049.1:0-7955 GCA_964409625.1 uncultured Bacteroidia bacterium
GAAAAAAATAATAATTACTATGAAATTTTTCGATCGTCAGATGCTAAGAATTGGATTTCATTGGGTAAGATTGATGGCGCTGGAAATTCTTCAACTAGTAAGTATTATGAGTTTAACGACAATACTGCTAATTATGGAATTAACTATTATAAATTAAAACAAGTTGATTTTGATGGTAAATCAGATGAATTTTTGAGAGTAATAAATACAATAAATGGCAATAAAGACTTTAGTTTTCAAGTATATCCAATACCTGCTACAAATGAAATTAATATTACTCTGGACTACTCTTTAGTATTTGATAAAAGTGCAATTGAATTAGAATTATATAACTCAGTAGGACAATTAGTTTTTTCAAGAAAAAACCTTTCCGAACATTCAATCTCTATTAATACAGAAGAATATAAAAAAGGTCTTTATCAATTAGTAATTAAAGCAAACGATAAGATTCAGAATCAAAAAATTATTATTCAATAATAGTATTTGATTTCTTAATGTCCTCCTTCAATTTTTTTATCATAATCAATTCCTTGCTCTTTTAGTATACTACTTACTTTCCATGCATAGAAAGCAAGGTATGCAAAACATGCAACTCCAACTAAATAACTCCATTGAATTCCTAAGATATTATCACTAGCTAAAACTCCTTGAAGTAAACTTATAAATCCACCGCCCATAATCATCATAATTAAAAAGCTTGAACCTTCATTGGTATGTCTTCCCAATCCTGAAATTGCTAAAGTGAAAATACATGGCCACAATGTGCTACAAAATAATCCAACACTAATAAACGCATAAACGCTAATCATTCCTGAAGTCATCATTCCAATGAATAAAGCTGCAATAGCGATAAGCGAATAAATCATTAGTTGTCGTGCAGGATTTCCTTTGCTCGCCATATCGCCCAGAATTAGAACTATAATAACAAATGAATATATATAAAACGGAGTTATATCATGATTTGCAATTTTATTTACAAGTAAGAAAACTCCAAATGCAATATAAGGCATGAGAAACTGCATCATTTTTTTTGCTCCCATATTTATATTAAATGCACCTACCGAAGAAGTCCATCTTCCAATCATTAAGCTTGCCCAAAACAAAGAAACAAAGGGAGCAATTTTATCAGTTGGAGTATTTAAATGCTGCTTCATAAACTCAGGTAAATTGCTAGCAGTAGAAACTTCAACACCTACATAAACAAAAATAGCAATCATCCCTAAAATTAATTGAGGATATTTTAACGCACTCTTTCTATCAGCTAATGTTTGTTTACTCGAAGCATCTTCAGTATTAACATGCTCGATTTTATTAGGAATTGAAGACATCTTAAATAATACTGCTACTATTAAAAATGCGGCTCCTAATATTAAATAGGGCGTTTTAATACTCTCGATACTAGCAACAGAGGAAGTTGCAGTAGCTGAACCAAAAATTGCAAAACTCACTAAGAGAGGACCTATTGTTGTTCCGAAATTATTGATACCTCCAGCCATACTCAAACGCTGTGAACCTTTTGAGGGATCGCCCATTGCAATAGCAAGCGGATTTGCGGCAGTTTGCTGTAACGAAAATCCTAAACCAACTATAAATAATCCAGATATCATTAATGAAAAAGAAGTCATTTCAGCCGCAGGATAAAATAACAATGTTCCACAAGCAGAGATAACCAAGCCGAGAGCAATTCCATTTTTATACCCCATTTTGTTTAAGATATCTCCACCAAAAGATTTGGAAAGCAAATAATATATTATCGAGCCAACAGTGTAAGCAACATAAAATGCAAAAGATATCATTTGCGATTGCCACTGCTCTAAATTCAATTTCTCTTTAAATACCGGAATTAAAATATCATTGCTGGCAGCTACAAATCCCCAAAAAAAGAACACTGTAATGAGTGTTAAAAACGCTGAATTGTTTTTCATAATAAAATGATTTAGAGTAAGTGTTTATTTTACAATAATAAGAAATATTTATGATTCTGATTTAACTGTCGATAGTTTTCTATAAACCAGGTCAAAAAGAAAGAAGGTGATAAAAACAAAAAGGAGGCGAATACCTCCTTTTGTTTAAGTAGCGGGGACCGGACTCGAACCGATGACCTTTGGGTTATGAGCCCAACGAGCTACCAACTGCTCCACCCCGCAATGTTTTTGTGGCGCAAAGATATATAATTTGTTACTTTGCGTTTAACTATTTATCAACAACCAATGAAACACAAAGCAGGATACGTAAATATGATTGGTGCGCCTAATGTAGGAAAATCTACTTTGATGAATGCTTTTGTTGGGGAGCGATTATCAATCATTACATCTAAAGCTCAAACTACAAGACATAGAATAACAGGAATCGTAAATACAGAAGAGTATCAAATCATTTATTCGGATTTGCCTGGAGTTATAAAGCCGGTATATAAACTTCAAGAATCAATGATGGGGCTTATCAATGTGGCTTTTTCGGATGCTGATGTTCTACTTTTTGTAACAGATGTTTATGAAGATTTGGAAGTGCCAGAAGAAATTCTCAAAAAAATAAATTCATCAAAAGTTCCTGTTTTATTATTGATAAACAAGATTGATAAAAGCCATCAGGAAAAATTAGAAGTATTGGCAAATAAATGGAGGACAATAATCCCAAAAGCTGAAATATTTCCAGTATCAGCTATCGAAAAATTCAACATTGAAACAGTTTCAAACAGAATATTAGCATTGCTTCCAGAACACCCACCTTATTACGAAAAAGACCAATTGACAGATAAAAATGAACGATTTTTTGTTTCTGAAATTATTCGAGAAAAAATATTAGAGCAATACCAAAAGGAGATTCCTTACTGCTCCGAAGTTGTTGTTCAGGCGTTTAAAGAACTACCTGAGATTATTCGAATTTCTGCAGAAATATTTGTAGAAAGAGAATCGCAAAAGCCAATCATTATTGGAAAAGGAGGACTTGCAATTAAAAAACTAGGAACTTCAGCAAGAGAAGACATTGAAAATTTCTTTGCCAAAAAAGTGTTTTTAGAACTATTTGTAAAAGTAGATAAAGACTGGAGGAATAACGATAATCGCCTGAAACGATTTGGATATTAAAAAGAAATTCTCCTTTATCCCTTTTCTATTCGTGAATTCGCAATATTGCCTGTTCTTTTTGACGTTCAAATGATTACAGAGGGATAAGATTGTTTTGGTAACAATCAGGTAACAAATTACATCTAATTAAATCAAATTTGTTACCAAAGACTTTTTAGGTTCTTTTAGGATAGCTAAGTTTTTAGCCCTTGTAATGCCCAGCAATATTTCAAAGAATGATACCGCAACGTTAAGAAGAAATTTTATCTTTTGCAAATTAGAGGTATACTTCTTGTGTCTATATTAACTAATAACTAAACTTGATAATTGAATAAATTATTACCTTTTGGGAATGAAATTGCTTTATAACTGATGAGTAGAAGTTCAGAAGATTAAGAAAAGTATTTCATGTTATTATCTGTTGATAAAATTAAAGTTTGATTTTTTTATTTAATTAATGAAAAAATTTATGGACGATAATGGGATATTTGAAATCAATATCCCTTTTACGTGGAAATATTCCTTTCTTGATGGGCATATACATACCTTTCAAGAATATGAAATATGGAAATCTGATTGCTTTCAATTATCTATAAGGAAAGTAAAAAATATTGATGAAAAAAATACATTTGTTAGTCTTTTGGGATATTTGCCTTCAATTGAAATTAATGGGATAGATTACCGCTCCTATGAAGATAGTGAGAGCAAAGAAGATTCTCTCATTTCAAAAACTTGGACAACATTGATTGGCGATGAAATAATTCTTTTCAGTTTCACTTACAATAAAGAGGAAGGTTTAGAATTGAATAAAAAATCACTGTATGAAAAACTGAAAATAGTTAATTTAATCATCTCATCTTTTAATTTGATTGAAGAAGAGGAACGTCCAAAAAAATTAAACTCGTATAGGTTTGAGATGTTCTTACAGGGTATAGGTGCAACATCGGCAATGTTGAAAAAAGCTATTGAAAACAAAGCTTTTATTGAGTCTACTTGTCTTCTTGCAAATCAAATCGATTCTTTATTAAGAATCGCAATTGTACTAAAAGAACAACTTATAAATAACAATGATAAAATCTCAAAGGAATGGATTTATCAAGGATTGTCTGACAAGAAAAAATCGGAAAAAGATATTTATCAAAAAGCAAAAGAATTGAACATAATAAATGATGAGGTTTATAAAGAATTATTTGAACTTTATGACGATAGAAATCGTGTCATACATCGATTTATTATTTCGGAAATTACTTTGGCTGAAGTGGAAAATATTTCATACAATTATTATGAAGTTCGTGAAAAAATAAAGGTAATAGTTGATGAGCTTGAGTCAGAACAGATAAGATTAAATGTAGGGATGACTATTACTGATGGAGAAGATCCTGGCAATAAATCACATCATTTGCATTTTTCAATGGGAAAAATAGGGAAGCTGAATTATTATGATGAGAAAAGCGAGGATACATAATAATATCATAATGATTTAAAAACTGTCCAGCATCTTCATCAAATCATTTGATTCCTCTTCAACCCAGTGTTTTTTCTTGATTAAGCCGTTTATATAATCTATAGCTTGTTGAGTAAATAAAGAAGTATTGAGGTTTGAAAAGGGTTTATCGTACTTCCAATCACTTTTATGGCTGCCTGATTTTACACTTTTGGAATCGTTTACTGCCGAAGGAAACAATAAGTTAATTTGGGGAATTTTATTCTTTATCCGTTCGTAAATTTTTAATCCATCATAATCCCAATCGCAGGAATAAAATATAGGAAGATGAATAGGTGGTAGGTGATCGAGTTTTTCAATATTGTTACCTCCTGCATACCATAATTCAATATTGTTTTCTCTTGCAACCCAGGGTAAAAGTAAAAAGTCTATGTTTTCGCAGAGAACAATGAGCTTTGGATTAGTACAATCAATCACAAATTTATATTGTTGATCTTTCGGATCTTTCCCAGGAAATTTTTCTAATTCAAGAATTTTTAGAACTGCTGTTTCAAGCCCTTCATTTTCATCTAAATGCTTTGCTCCTTCTTCTTTAAAGAATAAAGCAGAAAATTTCTTCCGGCTATATTGTTGGTTAAGTATATCATCCTTCTTCTCCTTGATAAAAATTAAGGTTCTTATATCCGTTTCGCTGTAATTAGACTGATCAAGCAAAACGTTGTTCTCAGTTAAAAAATTTTGATAGTATCGAAAATTCACCAAGTGTTCTTTTTCATACTCTTCTTTAAATCCAAATGCTTGTTCTAATACTGGATATTCCGAGCAAACAGACCCCTCTTTTCCGCTGTAAAGAGACCCCTCATTTTGAACTGCATTTTTTAATATAATCACTCGTTGTTTTTTGCATTATTCGGCTAAGTTAATTTTTTAATTTATCAAGGTCAACTTTTTCATATTGTTTTGGTTGTATTTTTCTTCTTAAGGATTCACCTTTCATCTCTATTCTGTGAGCATCATGTACGATTCTATCAAGGATTGCATCTGCTATTGTTTGCTCCCCAATAATCTCGTGCCATTTACTTACCGGCACTTGTGATGTAATAATGGTGGAAGATTTTCCGTGTCGGTCTTCAATGATTTCCATTAGGACAGAACGACTTTGTGCATCCAATGGTTGTATTCCGAAGTCATCGATTAACAATAGTTGTTGCCTTTCTATTTTTGCCAACTCCTTCATATATGAACCATCTGTTTTAGCTATCTTCATTCTACCAAACAGTTTAGTGCTGTGCTGATAAAGAACTTTGTAACCTAACGAGCAAGCCTGATGACCTATTGCAGAAGCAATAAAACTTTTCCCGATACCCGTACTTCCGGTTACGATAATATTTTCTTTACGTTTAATAAACTCACAGTCGGCCAATCGAAGTACTTGATTTTTATCTACTCGATTATCCTCGAAGCTTATTTCTTCGATACTTGATTTGTAACGAAAGTGTGCTTGCGCGACAGCGCGTTCCAGCTTTCGGTTGTAACGGTCATCCCATTCTGATTCTATTAAATGGGTTATCATTTCATCGGGTGTAAACTTTTCGTTCTTACCAGATTCCATAGTAAGATGGAAGGCTCTTGCCATTCCAGGAAGCCTCATTTGCCTCATTTTACTTAAAATTTCATTCATCTTTTTTGGTTTTTTTAGTTATTGATTTTTGGTTAATTACTGATAATAATCTCCTCCTCTGATGTTATCGTGGGTAGGCATAGGTGTAGGTTCCAGGTCTTCATCGTACCGATCTAAATTTTTTGTTAAAATATCTTCGATGATTTTATAATTATAATAACCGATCTCTTGCGCACGCTTACAAGCCTTGATAAGTCTAGTGTTTCCAACTCGTATGGCAAAAGATAAAATACCTTGACACGATTTATAAGCTTGTTCGGGATGTTGTTTTTTAGCAAGTACCTGGCTAACATAAAACGCTACCACAGGGTCAATAGCCTTTGCTTTTTCTATAAAGAAGGTTGGACTCCACTCTGTTACATAACGGTGCTGTGGTGGCATATGTGAAGGCTCTGTACTGTAGTTGTGCGGACTTCTTATTCTTTTATGCGTTGCTACGAGTTCATATTGATTGTATAAATCTACCTGCGAACGTGAGTATTGCAGCTTTAATTTCTTACCGATTAACTCGTAGGGAACGCTGTAATAGTGTTGGTCTTCGCCAAGATAGATATGTCCGTTTTTCATCACCGTTACTTGTTTTATTTTTCTCATCTCATATCTTTTTTCAGGCAATGGACTAAGTGCAGGTAGTTCTAACATCAACTGATCGCTGCGCGAACATTGCTTTCCGGTAAGGATAGTATCATTATGAACGGATAGGTGTTTCCATATTTCAGTATTTAATTCTGTTAAAGGTTTAATATCTTTTTCATTCATATTGGTGTAAATACGGTTATAGGATAACTTGACCATATTCTCTACATGAGCCTTGTCTTGTGGACTACGAGAGCGGGCTGGAAGAATAGCAATACCATAATGGTCGGCAAAGGATTTAAAATTTTCATTCAAAGTAGGCTCATGCTTACTTGCTTTTATCACAGCCGATTTTAAGTTATCAGGAACAAGAGCTAATGGAACACCTTTAAAATAACGCATGGCATTTTCACACGCAGCAATAAACTCTTCCAGTGTTTGATTCTTCATCGCTTCCACATAGGCATACTGACTCCAGCCAAGTATAGCAACAAAAACTTGTGCATCTTTTATCTCCCCGGTATCGGTATCTACATAAGGCCAAGTAACACCGGCATAATCAACATACATCTTATCGCCCACCTTATGTTCCATGTGCATAGATGGATTGACTTTCTTGCACCATTGATTATAGTAATGATAAAATTGGGTAGCCTCATATCCTTCAGTGTGGAGTCTTTTGTACTCTTGAAATTGCTTGCCAACTGTCATACCACGCTTCCTTAATTGCTTTTCCATGACAGGAAAAAAAGCAATAAGTTGATTTAATTTACCTGTTATAAACGCTGGTTGTGGCGGATTAAAAACTTTGTTTAACTCAAAGTCTGTGAGCTTCATAAGAGCATCACTCGTGGTCTTGAGCGTCTCAAATACATCGATGTAATGCTTAACAGTATTCTTGGATATACCAAGCCTTAATGCTATTTTTTTCTTCCCTATTGCCTGCGAATAGAGTTTAATAATTTGTCTTACGTTACCCATACTTGTTTGTTTATTCGCCATGATTTTTTAAGTTTACATTTGTGTAAATGTTACACAATTGAATACATAAAAAATCAAATGCTAAAACTGTATGATTATACCAAATTTGCTGGGGTCAATTTGCTCCGGAAAACTGGGGTCAGTTTACTCCGAAGAAGTGGGGTCAGTTTCGGGCGAAGAAGTGGGGTCAGTTTTGCCGGAATTTCCA
>CAYPEC010000050.1:0-7947 GCA_964409625.1 uncultured Bacteroidia bacterium
CCTATAGAACCTGTAATGGTATTGGGTTGTGCTACAATGGCATCAGCAGCGCAGGCAATATAATATCCACCTGATGCAGCTACATCTCCCATCGATACTACTACTGGCTTTTCTTTTTTTGCCATCAATACTTCTCTCCAAATAACATCCGAAGCAAGTGCGCTTCCTCCGGGTGAGTTTACTCTTAACACAATTGCTTTTACTGTGCTGTCAAGTCGAGCAGTTCTTATCGCTTCCGAAATTCTTTCTGAACCTATGGTTTGGTCATCGCCTTCGCCACCTGTTATTTCACCAACTGCATAAACTATGGCTATGTTGTCTTTCGATTTATTGATTTTGTTTTTGTTTGATGAGCGTGCGTATTTAGCAAATTCAGCATATTCAATCTTAGCATTTTCTTTTAACTCTAACTTTTTTCTTAAGTCCGCTAATACTTCATCCTTGTATTTCATTTCATCAGCCAAGTGATATTTAACAGCAGTAGCAGCATTTTGAACCAGCATACTATCTGCCATATTGTTCAGCATTACGGATGTAATTTTTCGCGATTGAGCAATATTATCTACCATGTGATTCCATAAAGTGTTTACATACGTCATGGTTTGCTCACGGTTAGCAGGGCTCATCTTATCAAGAAAGAAAGGTTCTGTAGCACTTTTAAATTTTCCATGTCTGAAAATCTGAACGTCCACTTCCATTTTATCAAGCATGCCTTTGTAAAACATTACTTGCCCTCCCAATCCTTTCCACTCTATTATTCCCTGAGGATTTACAATAATTTTATCCGCTACACTTGCCAAATAGTAATCGCGCTGAGTATAGATTTCAGAATAACTCGTGATAAACTTTCCTGATTTCTTAAAGTCGAGCAAAGCATTTCGTATCTCCTCCAAAGTTGCCATTCCTGCACTTTGCATATCCAGCTCCATGAATATTCCTTTTATCTTATCATCCTCTTTTGCCTTTTTAAGATTTGCTTTGATGTCATCCAAGCCAATTGCTTTTTTACTATCCATAAAAGAAATTCCTTCAAAAGGATTCTTTGTTGTTCGCTCAGTTATACTTTCATTCAAAGTAATATGAAGCACCGAATTCTTTTTTAATGTGTATGGCTTATCCGTTTCTACAGATGCCGCAAGTCCAGCAATGATTGCTACAAAAATTATTACCAATAGAATAACACTAATAACAATGCCTGTAATAGTTGCAAGTAGGGAGATAAAAAATTGTTTCATACTATATAGAATTAAAAAGTCGCTTATGTTTCTGCAAATATCTAACAAAATGATTAAAAAGATCTACCATTCATCCATACATTTAACCCATTACACGAAATAATTCGTTTTTTTGCACCCAATGAACAAGCCAAAATCAAATATCGCTTACATACTTTTAGGTGGAAACATTGGTAATAAAAGGGAGAATCTACAGAATGCCTTATCGAACATCGAAAAAGAGATAGGCAAAGTCATTCAAAAGTCTTCCATCTACGAAACCGAACCTTGGGGAAATCATGACCAACCAAGTTTTTACAACCAAGTAATAGCAACCGAAACAAGTCTATCTGCCCTTGAGCTTATTCATGAACTATTGAACATAGAACTTAAAATGGGCAGAACAAGAAACACACAAAACAAATGGGAAGAAAGAATCATTGATATTGACATTTTATTTTACAATCAAGAAGTAATAAACACCGCAATGTTAATTGTTCCGCACCCCCGATTACACGAAAGGAAATTCACTCTTAAACCCTTGTTGGAAATAGCTCCCAACCTTTTTCACCCTGTTTTAAAAAAGACTATTCAAGAGCTGTTTAAAGAGTCAAACGATACACTTACAGTTGTAAAACTCGATTAAATTTGTTGTTAATTAAAAAAAATAACTAATATTGCACCTCAATTAACGATTTTAATCGACTAAACAAATAACAAATGAAAAAGAACGGACTAAAACTATTGTCATTCATCACTGCTACATCTATCGCCCTTGTTGGTTGTGATGGATTAGGCAAGATGATAAAAAATGCTGAAAAAGTAACTTATACAGTTACACCTAACCCTCTTGAAATGCATGGCGACAGCGTTGCTGTTACAGTTTCAGGAACTTACCCTGCAAATTTCTTTGCTAAGAAAGTAGCAGTTACTGTTACTCCAACTATCAAATGGAATGGCGGAGAGCAAGCTCTTAAGCCAGTTACTTATGTAGGAGAAAGTTCTCCTGCTGCAGGAACAAAAATTATGTACAAAACAGGTGGCGCTTTTTCATACACTGATAAAGTTGCTTATTCTCCTAGCATGAAAAATTCTGAGCTAGTATTGAAAGCAAACGGAATGGTAAAGAAAAAAGTAAAGCCTTTCCCAGATAAAAAAGTTGCTGATGCTACAGTTGTAACTCCTCTATTGGTTAGAAACGATGAAAAACCTTTGATGGCTAAAGACAACTTCCAAAAAGTTATCCCTGTAAGTGCTAACGCAAGTATATTTTACACAGTTAACCAATCAAACGTTCGTCCTTCTGAAATGAACAATGCAGAAATGAAGGCAATGAAAGAGTTTGTTATGAATGGTATGACTAAAAGTTACGTATTTAAAGGAGTTAATGTTTCTGCTTATGCTTCTCCAGATGGAGAACTTACCTTGAACTCTAATCTTGCTGAAGATCGTGCTAAATCTGCAATGAAAGCTTTAGAAGCAATGTTTAAAGAAAAGAAAACAAAGGTTGAAGCAGGACAAAAAGATGAGTTCTATAACAAAGTAACTACTGCTGAAGACTGGGATGGCTTCAAAGCTGCTATGCAAGCTTCTGGCATTCCTGATAAGGATTTAGTTTTACGTGTTCTTGAAATGTATTCTGATGGAGATCAAAGAGAAAAAGAAATCAAGAATATGGCTAAAACATATACTGAAATTTCTAACGACATCCTTCCTAAATTAAGAAGAGCTGTCCTTACTCTTAATGCTGACCAAATGAGCAGAACAGATGAGCAAATCTCTAAGTTAGTTAACTCTAACCCTGATAGCTTATCAGTAGAAGAAATTCTTTATGCTGCTACTTTAGTTACTGATATGAGTGCTAAATTAAACATCTACAAACAAGCCGAAAAACAATATGCTAACGATTGGAGATGTGCAAATAATGTTGGTTACATCAACTTATTGATGAACAATATTACTGAAGCTAAATCAGCATTTGAAAGAGCTAACAAAGCATCTGCAAATAACGGAAGTGTATTAAATAACCTTGGAATTTGTGCTAGATGGAATGGAGATAGAAAAGCTGCTGCTGACTACTACAAATCAGCAATGAGTGCAGGTCCAGAAGTTGCTTACAACATGGGTATCATTGATATCATGAATGGAAACTACTCTAGCGCAGTATCTAACATGGGAACTATGAATACTTTCAACGCAGCTCTTGCTAAAGTATTAAATGGTACTCCTGATGCAGCTTTAACTACATTAGATGCTTCAACTGAAAAAGAAGCTGCTCACAGTTTCTATTTGAAAGCAGTTATTGGTGCTCGAACTGGTAAAGCAGATATGCTAATAAATAACTTAAAATCTGCAATTAGCAAAGATGCTTCTTATAAGCAAATGGCTAAAGAAGATATGGAGTTCTTGAAATTCAGAACTAATGCTGACTTTCAAGCTGCTACTAACTAATATTTAGTTTTAATTTTTCAAAAACCCCGCCCATAACTGAGCGGGGTTTTTGCATTTTTATAATTTAATTCTATTTAAGTATCTTTGTAGCTAAGTATTATAAAATGACAAAGTCAGTAAAATATATTTTTGCGATTTTATTTGCCCTCTCAGCAATAGAATCTCCTTGTCAAAAAAAGGAAAAGGAGGTTTATCTAGAATTATCTGGCAGTATAAAAGAAGAAAAGAAAGGAATCGCTGAAGCTTCAATTATTGTTTACGTTGATAATTCGGAGTTTAAAAGTGTAGCAACCGATAAAAAAGGAAAATTTAAAATACAATTACCATTAGATAGAAAGTATTTGATAAAGTTTTCAAAAGATGGATATGTTTCTAAAATAATTACGATAAATACAAATTTGCCTCCTGATGAAAAAGCAGTTTATATATTTCCTTTAACAGTTGATTTATTTAAAGAAATAGTAAATCTTGATGTTTCTATTTTAAAAGAGCCAATTGCAAAAATTAATTATAACTCTTTCAATAAGCAATTCGATTACGACTATAATTACACCGCAAAAATTAATCAAGACCTGAAAGATTTATATGATAGATATAGCAAACTACAAACACCTACCGTTGAATCGCAAAAAAAATAAATTTATTGCGTAACTATACCTTTAAGTTGACGTATAAAAAAGCACTTATGAGAATTTCTACTCTGGCTTTATTTTCGATACTTTTTTCTAACATTGGCTTTTCTCAAGTTCACACTTCCGAAAAGGAGAAAAATGCAATTCTCCAATCTCAGGACACAAATATAACTGGCAAAAAATCACAAGATTATTCTCTTTTATTAAAAGGTATAATCAAAAATGGAGATAAAATTATTCCCGATGCAAGTATTCAAATTCTACTGGATTCTCTTCCTTTTTTAACAGAAAAATCAGACGATAAAGGAAAATGTAAAATAGAGCTTGCTATCAATAAAAAATACACCATGATCATTGGTAAAGATGGCTACGTTACAAAAATTATAACTATCAACACTTGGGTTCCAAAAGCAAACGAACGCAATTACCTCTTCCCGTTTGAGGTTGACATTTTCGAGAAATTAAAAGATTTAGATATTGCCATTTTAAGTAAACCAATTGCAAAAATTAATTTCAACAATTTTACTCGCCAATTTGACTATGACTATAACTATACAGCTAGAATAAATGCAAGTATAAAGCGACTTTATCAGGATTATTATTTATTGGAAAAATCAGATAATGATTCTATAAACAGAGATAAAAAGCCAAGCCCGAAACAAGCTACTCCAAAGGGAACTCCGCCTAAAAAGAAAAACTAGTTTCGAAGTTTATTGAAAAGTTCCCAAGCAACTATTCCTGCACTTACAGCAATGTTAAGCGAATGCTTGGTTCCAAGTTGAGGAATTTCAATAACTCCATTTGAATTGTTAATTACATCCTGCTCAACTCCTCCTACTTCACTTCCGAAAACAATCGCATATTTTCTATCCTTTTCTACTATAAACTTATTTAGCATAATGGATTTTTCAGCTTGTTCAATGGAGTAAATTAAATAATTATTTTGTTTTAAAAATTGAATCGCCTCCATTGTAGTTTTGAAATGTTTCCACTCCACAGATTGTGTTGCACCAAGAGCTGTTTTTTCAATATCGCGATGAGGAGGTGTTCCTGTAATTCCACATAAATAAACCGCTTCAAGCAAAAAAGCATCTGCTGTTCTAAATACAGAACCTACGTTATTCAAACTTCTTACATTGTCTAATACAATAACTACAGAAGTTTTAGAAGAGTTTTTAAATTCTTCAATATTTTTTCTCTCTAATTCTTCGTTTAACAATTTTCTCACTTCGCAAAACTGCAATTATTTACTTAAAAAAACATTAAAAAGTGTTAAAAACTTTGACTTTCAAATGAATGATGTATTTGTAACTTTACCGCAATGGCAAAAAAATCCACCTCAACTGAGGTTGTGGAAACACCTTTAATGAAGCAATTCAATGCTATCAAGGCAAAGCACCCTGATGCATTGCTGTTATTTCGTGTTGGAGATTTTTATGAGACATTTGGAAGCGATGCTATTAAAACCGCTAATATTCTTGGTATTGTTTTAACAAGAAGAGCCAATGGAGCAGCAGCATTTATTGAGCTTGCTGGATTTCCTTATCATTCTCTTGATTCCTATTTACCAAAACTTGTTCGGGCAGGGCAAAGAGTAGCAATATGCGACCAACTAGAAGACCCAAAACTTACCAAAACAATTGTAAAAAGAGGAGTTACAGAGCTTGTTACGCCTGGAGTAACTTTTAATGATAAAGTATTAGAAACTCGCTCCAACAATTTTTTGGCGAGTATATTCTTTAATGAAAAATCTTGCGGAATTTCTTTTTTAGATGTTTCTACAGGAGAGTTCTTAGTAGCGCAGGGAAATATTGACTACATAGAAAAATTATTGCAAAGTTTCAAGCCAAGCGAAGTCCTTTTCGAGAAAAACAAAAAGAAAAAATTCATTGAAATTTTTGGAGATAAATTTTATACTTTCGGATTAGAAGACTGGATTTTTACAAATGATTTTGCAAATGAACTTTTACTAAAACACTTTGCGACTAATTCACTCAAGGGATTTGGTATTGAAAATCTGAACGAAGGAATTATAGCTGCTGGTGCTGCTTTGCACTACTTGGCCGAAACTGCTCACGATAAGGTAAAACATATTTCTTCCATTTCAAGAATTGAAGAAGACCATTATGTATGGCTCGATAAATTTACTGTTCGAAATCTGGAACTATTTTATTCTTCAAATGAAAATGCAAAAACACTGATAGATGTTATTGACCAAACAACATCATCCATGGGTTCAAGATTATTAAAAAGATGGCTTGCAATGCCATTGAAAGATATTGTTCCAATAAATGAACGACATGATGTAGTTGAATATTTTTTAAATAATTCGGAAAGCAGCGAGAAGATAAAAACCAATATCTCCGAAATTGGGGATCTTGAAAGATTAGTTTCTAAAATAGCTACAACCCGCATTTCTCCTAAAGAAATTGTTCAACTCAAAAAAGCTTTAGAAGCAATTGAACCCATAAAAATTGAATGCGAAAAAACAAATAATCAATCGCTGAAAAAAATTGGAGAACAATTAAATCCTTGCAAATGGGTAATTGAAAAGATTGCAAAAGAAATTACTACCGACCCTCCTTTCCTTGTAAACAAAGGGAATGTAATTGCATCAGGAGTTAATGCAGAATTAGATGATTTAAGAAAAATTGCTTTTTCTGGAAAAGATTATCTCCTGCAAATACAACAAAGAGAAAGTGAAAGAACCGGAATTACCTCTCTGAAAGTTTCATTCAACAATGTTTTTGGATATTACATTGAAGTAACCAATACGCACAAAGATAAAGTTCCGCAAGATTGGATTAGGAAGCAAACCCTTACCAATGCTGAACGCTACATTACAGAAGAGTTAAAACAGTATGAAGAAAAAATATTAGGAGCAGAAGAAAAAATTCTTGCACTCGAAACTAAATTATACAATAATTTAATTCTTTCATTGTTCGATTACATTACTCCTATTCAATTAAACTCTTCATTGATTGCAAAACTTGATTGCCTTTTGTGTTTTGCTATTTTGGCAACAAAAAATAATTATGTCCGACCTCACATCAATGATGGTTTTGCAATTGATATTAAAGATGGTCGTCATCCGGTAATTGAAAAACAATTGCCTATTGGAGAAGAATATGTGGCGAATGATGTTTATTTAGACAATGAAACACAACAGATAATTATTATTACAGGACCTAACATGTCTGGTAAGTCAGCGCTTTTAAGACAAACTGCTTTAATTGTTCTGCTTGCACAAATTGGCTGTTTTGTTCCAGCCAAACACGCGAACATAGGATTGGTAGATAAAATTTTTACCCGTGTCGGTGCATCTGATAATATCTCATCGGGCGAATCTACTTTTATGGTAGAGATGAACGAAACTGCAAGCATCCTAAATAATATTTCGAATAGAAGTTTAATTCTATTAGACGAAATTGGAAGAGGGACAAGTACCTACGATGGCATTTCAATTGCCTGGGCTATTACAGAATTTATCCATCAACATCCATCGGCAAAAGCAAAAACACTTTTTGCGACACATTATCACGAGTTGAATGATATGGAAAAAACATTCAGTAGAATTAAGAATTACAATGTATCCGTAAAAGAAGTTGGGAATAAAGTTTTATTTATGCGCAAACTTATTCCTGGAGGTA
>CAYPEC010000051.1:0-7917 GCA_964409625.1 uncultured Bacteroidia bacterium
AAAATGGGAGTTGATGTAAAGGCAAAACTTTTATTTTCTAAAAAAGCACATTTGATTTTACCCACACATCGTTTACTTGACGCAGCATCAGAAGCCGCTAAAGGAAAAGAAAAGATTGGCTCTACTCTCAAAGGTATTGGACCAACTTATATGGATAAAACAGGGCGTAACGGAATTCGCATTGGAGATATTGATAGTCCTAATTTTAAAAGCAAATACAATGCTTTGGTTGAAAAGCATAAACAACTTCTTGGCTTTTATAATTTTCAATACAACCTTGCTGAAATGGAGCCCGAATGGTTCAAGGCAATTGAAGAAATAAAAACATTTCAGAAAATTGAAAGCGAGCATTATATTAACGAAGCATTAAAAAATAAAAAAGCTGTTTTAGCAGAAGGAGCTCAAGGTTCTTTACTAGATATTGATTTTGGTTCTTATCCATTTGTAACATCTTCAAATACTATTTGTGCTGGTGCCTGTACAGGATTAGGAATTGCTCCAAACAGAATTGGAAATGTATTTGGAATATTCAAAGCTTATTGTACTCGCGTTGGAAGCGGTCCTTTTCCTACAGAATTACACGATGCTATTGGAGATAATATTCGTAATAATGGACGTGAATTTGGCTCTGTTACGGGTCGCCCAAGAAGATGCGGATGGCTTGATTTACCTGCTTTGAAATATGCTGTTATGATTAATGGCGTAACTGAATTAATGATGATGAAAGCGGATGTATTAAGTGATTTAGATGTTATTCAAGTTTGCACACATTATAATTATCAAGGAGAAAAAATTGATTATCTACCTTTTGATTATTCGCCCGAGTTACTTACTCCTGTTTATAAAGAAATGAAAGGATGGAAAGCTGATTTAACAGGAATGAATTCTATCAATAAAATACCAAGCGAGTTAACCACTTATATTGAATTTATTGAAAAATCTGTTGGAGTACCCATAACGATTGTTTCGGTTGGTCCAGATAGAACTCAAACGCTTTTCAGAGAAAAAGCTCTGGTTTGATTATTGCCTACAAAGCAAACGAATGAATCAAAGTAACAAATACTCTTTATCTTTATTAGTTGCTACATTTTTTATTTTTTCAACTCTCTGTAATGCTCAAAAAGGCAAACAAATTGAATTGAAAAAAGCCGATTTTGGACAATTCGATAAAAAAATTGGCAATGGAGCTATGCGCCTGATTGGCAATGTACAATTAGCACAAGGTAATGTTTCAATGTTTTGTGATAGTGCTTATAAATATCAAAATAATACTCTAGAAGCTTTTGGCAGAGTACATATTCAACAAGGTGATTCGCTGAATATGTATGGAGATTTTTTAAAGTATGATGGAAATACAAAAAAAGCTGAGCTACAAAAAAATGTTTTTTTAACCGATAATCAGCTAACACTAACAACAGATGTTATTTCTTTTGATGTGAAGACATCAGTAGCAAGCTATTTTACGGGAGGTACAATTGTAAACAAAGAAAATACATTAACAAGTCAAATAGGTTATTACAATTCAAACAAAAAAGAATTTTCATTCCGAAAAAATGTAGTTCTGAAAAATCCGCAATATGTGATGAATAGCGATACGTTACGATACAACACTCTTACCAAAACATCCTACTTTTTAGGACCCTCAACAATAAGTAGTAGTCAAAATTTTATTTATTGCGAAAATGGTTGGTACAATACAACTTCTGATGCCTCACAGTTTAGCAAAAATGCATACATCATTAATAAAAATCAAAAATTATTTGGAGATAGTTTATACTACAATCGAAAAACAGGATATGGAAAAGCAATCCGCAATGTTCATGTAATAGATACGGCCCAAAACATTAATATCAGCGGAAATCTTGCAGAGTATTTTGAAAAAATTGACAAATCAATAATTACACAAAACACTTTACTCACTCAAAAAATTGAAAATGACACGCTCTTTCTTCATGCAGACACGCTCATGTCTGTTATAGAATCAGAAAAGGGAGACACCGCTAAATATCACATATTTAAAGGATTTCACAAAGTAAAATTTTTCAAAAGTGATATTCAAGGAAAGTGTGATTCTATTGCTTATTCATATAAGGATTCTACTATGCGGATGTTTTACAAACCAATTATCTGGTCTGATAAAAATCAACTTACTGCAGAAAGAATTGATTTTAATACCAGCAAAAAAGGAATCAATTACATAGATTTAATAAACACTGCATTTGTAGTAAATCAAGAAGATTCTTCGAAATATAATCAGGTAAGAGGTAAAAAAATGAGAGGATATTTTTCCGAAAATAAGCTTTCAAAAATAAAAATTGAAGGCAATGGGCAAACTATTTATTACGCAAAGGAAAATGAAGAATTAATTGGTGTGAACAAAGTTGATTGCAGTGATATCATGATTCGATTAAAAGATAGCAAAATTGATAGAATTACTTTTATAAATAAGCCTGACGGAGCTCTTTACCCTTTAAATGAATTTCAAGATAAAGAACTTCGACTAAAGGATTTCTCATGGAGAATTTCTGAAAAACCTATGAGTAAAAAAGATATTTTTAAATAATTAAATTGTGGAATTTTAAAACAAATCTCATCCTAAAATAAAAACATTATGAAAAATATATTGCTTATCCTCTTAGTTGCATTTTCAAGTTGTTGCAATAAAAAAATAAATAGCACACAGCAACTATATACCTTGAAAGGAAAAATAACTCAAACTTCATCTTATTGTGGGGGAGCCGCACCAAACAGAGAAATACTTGACCAGCTTGCACAACCAAAAGCATTTGTTGGCAAAAAACTCTTTTTAAGAGAAGGTAATATAAACTCTGAAAAAGGAAAAATTATCGCAAAAATTGTTGCTGATAGCAGTGGTAATTTTAATATTTCAGTACCTGCTGGAATTTATTCCATTATAGTGGAAGAACAGGAAAAAGTAATGGATGCAAAAAAATACACATCCGAATTTGTAAAAGCTAATGAAGTATGTTTAAAAGAATGGTGGACAAAGCCGCTACAAGTAATAGAAATAAAAGATAATAATATCGAAAATCTAGATTTCAATTTTCATCATAAATGCAGAGTGAAATTTGATATTCCTTGTTTGGAATATTTTGGGCCATTGCCAGATTAAATATTTAGAATTTTAACTCCTTAAAGTCTCTTGCTTGTAAATTAAATCCTTTTTCCTATTTTTGCGCTTGAATAACAGCCGAAAAGCAAAGATGTCTAAATATAATCTTAGTATCTCTTTATCTTCGCTAATGAGGATTTTACCTTTTATCCTTTTTGGCATATTTCCATTGTCATCATTGTATGCTCAGTGTATGATGTACCCTATTACTCTGCAAGAAAGAGTTGAAAATTCAAAAACAATTGTTCTAGGAAAACTTAAAGCAAAGCAATCCTATTGGGACTCTGAGCACAAAAATATTTATACCCTAAACATTATAGAAATAACTGCATACCTTAAAGGTCATAGTAAGCAGAAATTAATAGCTGTAATTTCTGACGGTGGCACTTTGGAAAATGAAGCCCAGATAACTTATCCAAGTTTAAATATAGAAGACTACAACGAATATGTTTTTTTCTTATCAAATGATAATAATCGAATAGACAATAAATCTTTTAGAAAAGAAAATCCTAACATTGTACAAGTACAAACATATGCAGATGCACAAGGTTCAATAACAAAACAATTTGGGAAATATCACGACTTATATAGCGAGCCAGTATCTACCGAAAAAGAACTATTCGATAAAATAAAAAAGTACACAAAGGAAGATATTACAGATTGCGATGGAAAAATATTTCGCGCAAGAATAGAAGATAACAAAACACAAGGTGCTAATAAAGTACAAATGCCAATTACATCATTTAGTCCAAATCCTACCGTTGGCGGAACTATAGTAACTACAGATTTCTTAAATATAACAGGTTCAGGGTTTGGAGCAGGAGCAGGAACAGTATTTTACACAAATGCAGATGATGGAGGCGCAACTTTTACAGCTACAGGAATTGCTTCAGATAATACCGCTTGGGCAGATGCTGCTATTACAAACAAAGTTGCTCCAAATGCCGGAACAGGACCAATCAATGTAAATGGTGCTATGACCTCTGGTTCAAACTTAACTATTAATTATGGGCATACAGCTATAAATAGTTCATTTAGTGGTTTTGGTTCAAGTACCAGACAACGATACTACCACAGGAATATGAATGGCGCAGGAGGATATTATTTTTTATATAATACTACAAGCGGATTTAGTGCAAATGCTGCTGCTGTTGCCTCTTTTGAAAGAGCTTTAGAAACTTGGAGATGTGCAATATTTATCAACTTTTTTTCCAATGGAACTACCGCTACAGGCTTTGCACAAGATGGAACAAATGTTGTTTTATTTGATGGTACTTTACCTGCGGGTGTTTTGGGAAGGGCTACATCACGATTTGCAGGTAGTTCAAGCGGAGGATGTACTTTAGCAAATACAGTTTGGTGTGTAAATGAAATTGATGTGCAATTTAAAACAGATCCCCCAACAGCTGGTTTTCCATGGGAATATGGTCCCGCAGCTCCTGCTTTCTCTGAATATGATTTTGAATCCGTTGCTCTTCATGAATTAGGGCATGCAGTTGGATTACAGCATAGAATAGCAGCGGGACAAACAATGAATTACGCAATATCAAATGGTTCAAGCATAAGAACTCTTAATGCAAATGAAATTGCAGGAGGAAATGCAAGGATGGCTTATAGCTCTGCCGCCACTTGTTTTAATCCAGCTGCTGCATCCGGTGGGTCAGGTCCTATGACTTTGCTAACTGCTGGAACATGTGCTTTACCAATTGAATTATTAAGTTTTTCCGGAAAATATTTAGAAAAAACAAATGAAGCTCTCTTAGAATGGATAACCGCATCTGAAATAAATAATGATTATTTTACCATTGAAAGAAGTACTGATGGAATAACATTTGAAAGTATTGCCTTTATTAAAGGTGCAGGAAATTCTTCTTCTAGTAAATCATATAATTTTATTGACGACAATTTAAATGATGGGATTAATTACTATCGCTTAAAACAAACTGACTTTGATGGAAAATATTCTTACTCCAATATAATAATGATTGCCACAAATAAAAACGAAGAGTTAACTATTCACCCCAATCCTGCTGGAGAATACATACAATTGGGTTTTAATAATTCAATAGAAGGTGAAACTACAATAAACATATTTGATGCTAGAGGTCGATTAGTATTCAACAAAATAATTCTTCCAAATTCCGCAAAAAATAATGCGATAATAGAAACATCTGATTTTATTGCAGGTATTTATTTTGTGACAATAACAAATAACAAAAGTGAAATCTTAAAAGCTAAATTTATTAAACAATAAATTCTAAGCAGAAAGGTGTTGCTGATGCCAACTATTTTTTAAAGGAGTTTCCCATGAGGTGAGAAATTCCTTTTTTGTTTGAACAAGGTTATTAAAAACTAGAACCTCTCCCCTATTTGTTCCCAATTGTTTTTCTAAATCTGACAAATGACAAGTAAGTATTTTATCATCTATTTTATACGCTACCTGCATTCTATCAAAAAGAGAAACAGAATATTGTTTTTCTAATTCCTGAAAAAAACGAACTGATTTATCAATACCACAACCGCTTGCTTTTGCTTGTTCTTCGTTAGCAAACAAAACTAAAAAGCGATTGTAAAAAATCTCTATACAAGCATCCATCAAAGCTCCATGAGAAGTCCATTGAGAAATAAAATCTTCTGATTGTTTTTTTATTTGCTCAACTTCTGTATTGGTAAACTCTCTACTTGATTGATAAATCCAAACACGAGAATTATCTGGCATTTCTTTATAGGTCATTTGCTTGGGCTATTAATTCAGCAACATCCAATACTTTTGTTTGCTGCTCTTTATTAAAGTTTTTCACTCCATCAGTCATCATTGTCATGCAAAAAGGACAACCAGTTGCAATAACATCTGGATTTAAAGCAAGTGCTTCTTCTGTGCGTTCAATATTCACTTCTTTGTTTCCTTTTTCTGCATCTTTAAACATTTGTGCACCACCTGCACCACAACAAAACCCATTCGCACGGCTTCTTTTCATCTCCGATAACTCAACATCTAACTTTTGAATTACTTCTCTTGGCGCTTCATACACATCATTTGCTCTTCCTAAATAACAGGGGTCGTGAAAAGTAATTTTTTTTCCTTTAAATTCTCCTCCCTGCACTTTTAATTTTCCTTGATTAATTAATTCCTGAACAAGTTGAGTATGGTGTATAACCTCATAACTTCCGCCTAATTGAGGATATTCATTTTTCAATGTATTAAAGCAATGCGGACAGCCAGTCACAATTTTTTTCACTTGATACATATTCAATGTGGTAATCACATTCATTGCCTGCATCTGAAATAAAAACTCGTTTCCTGCTCTTTTTGCTGGGTCGCCAGTACATGATTCTTCTGTACCAAGAACTGCAAATTTTATATTCACATGATTTAAAATTCGCACAATAGCTTTAGTAATCTTTTTTGCTCTGTCATCAAAACTTCCTGCACAGCCCACCCAGAATAGAATTTCAGGACTTTCGCCTCTTGCAGCATAATCAGCCATTGTTTCTATTTTCAATTCTTTTTGCATCTCAAAATTACATTTCGTTTTTCCAGTTTAATCTATCAGCAGGAGAATAAGCCCATGGAGCACCATTGTTTTCAATATTTGTGAAAGCCATGTTGAGCGATTGCGGTGCTGCACTTTGTTCCATAACCAAATATCTTCTCATATCAATAATAATTGAAAGTGGGTCAATATTTACTGGGCACTCCTGAACACAAGCATTGCAAGAAGTACAAGCCCAAAGCTCTTCAGCAGAAATATAATTTCCGAAAAGAGATTTTCCATCATCTGCAAACTTTCCATTTTTATCAATATTTTTTCCAACTTCTTCTAACCTATCTCTTGTATCCATCATAATTTTTCTTGGAGAAAGTAATTTACCAGTTTGATTTGCAGGACAAGCAGAAGTACATCTTCCACACTCCGTGCAAGTGTATGAATCCATTAATTGTTTCCATGATAAATCAAAAATATCTTTCGCTCCAAAACGCATTGGAACATCAGAATTTATAGGTGGCGGAGTAAACGAAGGGTCAAGCATTGCTTTTACTTCATTTGTTACACTTTCCAAATTTGTAAATTTCCCTTTAGGATTTAGATTGGAATAAAATACATTCGGGAAAGCCAAAACAATATGCAAATGTTTTGAAATAACAATGTAATTAAGGAATCCAAGAATTCCTATGATGTGAATCCACCAACAAAATCTTTCAAGAAAAATTAAAGAGTCATCGCTCATTCCTGAAAGCATTGGAGCAATGTATTGACTAATTGGAAAACTTCCAGCTTGTAAATAATGCTCTGCTCCTCTTTGCTGAAGCACTTGGTCGGCAGCATTCATAAAAAACAAAGCAGTCATTAAAATAATTTCTGCAGACAAAATAATATTTGCATCTGTTCTTGGCCAACCACTTAGCTCTTTCATAACAAAGCGTTTGAGCTTTATTACATTCCTTCTGATTAAAAAAACTGCACAACCAAAAGTTACTAAAAATGCAAGCACCTCAAAAAATCCAATTAAGAAAGTATAGAAACTACCCATAAAAGAAAGTGCACGGTGTGTTCCAATTGCACCATCAATAAGCATTTCGAGCACTTCTACATTTATCAGGACAAAACCTACATACACAAATAAATGCAAAATTGCGGCTATTGGTCGCTGAAACATTTTCTTCTGTCCCAATGCAACCAAAGCCATTAGTTTCCATCTTTCAGAATGATTATCAGCTCTGTTTAAGGGTTTACCAAGATGAATATTTCGAGCTATTTTGCTTGCGTTTTTTGCAAAAAAAT
>CAYPEC010000052.1:0-6143 GCA_964409625.1 uncultured Bacteroidia bacterium
CTTGCATTTAAGTTCTTTTCTTTCAAAAGATTTTCAGAAATAATAATAGAAAGCATTGGTTTTCCTTTTACTTCAGCAGCCAACACCATAAATAGGTTTTCTATTTGTGTTTTCAATTCGAATGAAATATCTTTTATTGCTTCAGCCGAATCGAGTTCTATTTTTTCAGCAATAAAATTAATTCCGTTTATGCTTTTAACTTTTGTTTTCAATTCTGCTTTAATCATCTTTGCCTTCTCTCGCAACAATCCTTCTATTTGCTTTGATAGTTCTGTGTTTTGCTCCTGCAAAGACTGAACACTTTTAATTACATCTTTCGGTTGTTTTAAAAGCGTTTTAATTTCGTGAATAAGTGATAATTGTTCATTTATATATTGTTCTGCTTTCACAGATGTAATTGCTTCAATCCTACGAATACCAGCAGCTACAGCAGCTTCAGAAGTAATTTTAAATAATCCAATTTGTCCGGTTGCTTTTACATGTGTTCCTCCGCAAAGTTCAATGGAATAATTTTTATCGAAAGTTACCACACGCACCACATCGCCATATTTTTCGCCAAACAGAGCCATTGCTCCTAATTTTTTAGCTTCATCAATCGGCAATGATTTTATATCCGAAGAAATATTTTCTCTGATTTTTTCATTTACTATTTGCTCAATCTTTTGCAATTCTTCATCAGTTACTTTCGAGAAATGCGAAAAGTCGAAACGCAAATGTTCATCATTTACCAAACTTCCCTTTTGCTCCACATGTGTTCCTAAAACACTACGCAAAGCAGCATGCAACAAGTGTGTTGCGCTATGATTGTTTTCAGTTAAATATCTTTTTGTGGTATTTACTTTTGCAGTAAAAACAACTCCTGTAATATCTTTTGGAAGTCTATCTGTAAAATGAATAATTAAATTGTTTTCTTTCTTAGTATCTGTAACTTCAATTTTCTCATCACCAGAAATCAAAACTCCTGTATCGCCTACCTGTCCGCCACTTTCAGCATAAAAAGGAGTTTTATCTAATACTAACTGATATTGCTCTTTATTTTTTGCTTTTACTTTTCTATAACGAACAATACTTGACTCACTATCTAAATTTGAGTAACCAATAAATTCAAGATTTTTAACTTTACCCTTTGAACTTTCAACTTCTATCCAATCTTCTGTATCAACAACTGATGCTTCACGCGAACGATTTTTTTGCTTTTGCAATTCTATATTAAATCCTTCTTCATCAATTTCTAACTCATATCCTCTAGCAATCAATTGAGTTAAATCAACTGGAAATCCATAAGTATCATACAACTCAAATACTACTATACCATCAATTTTTTTCTTGCCTTTTTCTTTGTTCAGCATATTGATACATACACTATCAATACGTTTCAAGCCATTTTCAAGTGTTCGGAAGAAAGCAGTTTCTTCTTCTTTCATCACTTTTTCAATCAATAATTTTTGAGCAACTAACTCTGGAAATGCTTTGCCCATGTGGTTTGCAAGCACAGGCACCAAACGATACATAAATGGTTCTTTCAATGCCAATGATTGATAACCATAACGAATAGCTCTTCTTAAAATTCTACGGATAACATATCCAGCACCCGTATTTGAAGGCAACTGACCATCAGCAATAGCAAATGAAATTGCACGAATATGGTCGGTAATAACACGAATGGCAATGTTTATAATCTCTTGCTGTTTCCCTTTCTCATCAGGGCGATAACGCAATCCTGAAATATCTTCTATCTTCTCAATAATTGGAGAAAAAACATCTGTATCGTAAGTGGATTTTTTGCCTTGCAACACCATGCACAAACGCTCAAAGCCCATTCCTGTATCAACATGTTTTGCTGGTAATTTTTCTAATGAACCATCTGCCTTGCGATTGAACTCCATGAACACATTGTTCCAGATTTCAATAACCTGCGGATGACCCGTATTTACAAGCGATTTACCATCTTGCTTTTTTCTTTCGCTATCATCACGAATATCAACATGGATTTCAGAACATGGTCCGCACGGTCCCATATCGCCCATCTCCCAAAAATTATCTTTCTTATTTCCACTTATAATTCTATCCTCTGCAATGTATTTTTTCCAAATGTCATAAGCTTCTTGGTCAAATGCCAATCCATCCTCCTTGCTTCCTTCAAACACGGTAACATAAATTCTATCGGGTGGAATTTTATAAACTCCTGTCAATAATTCCCAAGCCCATTCAATCGCTTCTTTCTTAAAATAATCTCCAAAGCTCCAATTACCAAGCATTTCAAACATGGTATGATGATAGGTATCAACGCCTACTTCTTCCAAATCATTGTGCTTACCTGAAACGCGCAAACACTTTTGAGTATCAGCAATGCGAGGAAATTTAATTGGCGCATTACCTAAAAACAACTCTTTAAACGGAGCCATACCCGAATTGTTAAACATCAAAGTTGGGTCGTTCTTCACCACCATTGGCGCAGAAGAAACAATCTCATGGTCTTTCGCACGGAAATATTCTAAAAACTTTTCTCTTACTTTATTTGAATTCATAACACATCATTTTGTCATCATGAGATTCTTTCGCTTAGCTCAGAATGACAATGGCTTTTTTATAATAAGGCAACAAATTTAGTTTATTTAATTAAATTTGCATTGCTTGATTTAAGAGATTAGTAATGTCGAAGATTAAATACAGGTTTAATACCAAGTCGCTCACCTACGAAAAGGTGGAAGTAGCTATTAAGGAGAAAATTTTTAAAATTCTTTCTTATGTGGCTACAGGCGTTGTATTTGCTACTATCTCCATACTTATTGCATACAATACTATTGATTCTCCAAAGGAAAAACGACTTATGCGTGAGTTAGATAATATGAAATTGCAGTATGAAATTCTTTCGGAACAGATGAATAATATGAACTATGTTCTGAATGATTTACAAGATAGAGATGATAATGTTTACAGGATGATTTTTGAAGCAGAGCCAATTCCTGATTATGTTAGAAAAGCTGGTTACGGAGGAGTTGATAGATATAATGATTTAGAAGGCTATGAAAATTCTTCGTTAATAGTTGAGACTACTAAAAGAATGGATAAGGTTGCAAAACAAATGTATGTTCAATCTAAATCTTTTGATGAGTTAGTAAAACTTGCTAAAAACAAAGAACAACTTCTTGCTTCCATTCCTGCAATTATGCCGATAGAAAATAAAAACCTGAAACATACTCCATCTGGCTTTGGCTGGAGAACACATCCAATTTACAAAACACAAGATTTTCATGCAGGGATGGATTTTACAGCTTCCACAGGAACAAAAATTTATGCTACTGGTGATGGTGTAGTTGAAAGAGCAGATGCGCAAGCACAAGGTTATGGGAACCATGTGGTTGTTAATCATGGCTTTGGTTATGAAACACTTTATGGTCACATGAGCAGAATGGCAGTTCGTCCCGGACAAAAAATTAAAAGAGGAGAATTAATTGGATATGTTGGAAACACGGGATTATCAACCGGTCCGCACGTGCATTATGAAGTAATTAAAAATGGCAATAAAGTAAACCCTGTAAACTATTACTTCAACGATCTTTCACCTGAAGAATACAAGCAAATGCTTGAACTTGCTTCTCGCCCTTCTCAATCATTTGACTAAAAAACAATAAATTTTCTGTGAATTCTAAAAAAACTATTGGTTTGTATTCCGCAACATTTATTGTTATTGCGAATATGATTGGCACTGGAGTATTTACCAGTCTTGGTTTTCAGGTATTAGGAATAAAATCTGGTTTTGCAATTATTTTACTTTGGCTAATTGGCGGAGTTTCTTCTTTGTGTGGAGCTTTAGTTTATGGTGAGATAGGTTCGGTGCTTCCCCGCTCAGGTGGAGAGTACAATTATCTTTCAAAAATTTATCATCCTGTAGTTGGATTTTTATCAGGTTGGATTTCAGCAACTGTTGCTTTTGCAGCTCCTGTAGCTGCTGCTGCTATGGCTTTAGGCGGATATGCTTCAAGTGTTTATCCAAGTCTTTCTCCTCAAGCAATGGCTATTGGAGTAGTGATTTTGTTAACTGCAATTCATGCAACAGATTTAAAATTCGGCAGTAAATTTCAAAATGTTTTTACTGTATTTAAAATTGCAAGCATTATAATAATTATCCTCTTTGGATTATTAGGAAGCAAAACAGGAGATGCTTCCTTTGGACTGTCATCAGGGGCTTTTCAAGATGTATTTAGTTCTGCATTTGCTGTTTCTTTGTTTTGGGTTTCTTATTCTTATTCTGGCTGGAATGCTTCAGCATACATTGCCGGAGAAATTGAAAATCCACAAAAAAATCTTCCTAAATCTTTATTTCAAGGAACATTAATTGTAACCATTCTTTATGTATTACTCAACTTTGTTTTTCTATATGCCGCTCCTATAAGTGAATTAGCAGGACAAAAAGAAGTGGGTTATATTGCTTCAAAACATATTTTTGGTGACTTAGGAGGAAAAGCAATGGGTATAATTATTTCCTTGCTTTTGGTTTCATCTGTTAGTGCAATGATTATTGCAGGACCAAGAGTTGCAGCTACTATGGGCGAAGACATTAAACTACTTAGCTTCTTCGCTAAGAAAAATAAAAATGGAGTTCCATCAATTGCAATTATTACTCAATCTGTAATTTCATTGCTATTTATTGTTACATCTACCTTTGAGCAGGTTATTATTTACATTGGATTTACTTTAAGCATCTTTACTTTTTTAACTGTACTGGGAGTTTTTATTTTAAGAAAAAGAAATCAAACAACGGAAAAAACTTATAAAACATGGGGCTACCCAATAACACCAATTGTATTTTTATTAATTAATGGTTGGATAATTTATTATGGATTAACGAGCAAACCAACAGAATCACTTGCTGGATTAGCTACTGTTTTATCTGGATTAGTTGTTTATTATATCGCCTCTGCAATGCAGAAGGATTAACATAAAAGCAAAATGAAATATTTTTATTTTTTACTATTTATCATTTTTGTTTCCTGCCAAACAGAAACAAAACAAGTAACCGCAGAACAAAAAAAAGATACTGTTATAGTTGTTAAAGACACTATTCAAAAAGATACTGTAGCAGAAGCTACAATTTCAAATCGATATTATAATGATTTAGCAAGGTTTATAGGCGGGTTGCCTCTATTGCCTGAAAGCACTATAGATTCCAATCTTGTAAAGAAAAAAGAATGGAAATTATTTTCAGAATCATTTAATAAGAAATGGCAAAAATTTGAATCTACTCGTTTGAGTTCGGTTAAAAATTGGCAAAAGAAAGAGTTAAAAGATGTAAATCCGAAAACACTTTTCTACCCATTTTCAGGACCTGATGTTTTAAATGCTCATGCATTTTTTCCAAAAGCAGAAGAATTTATTTTAGTTGGTCTTGAGCCAGTAGGCTCCTTACCAAACCTTAAAGACAAAACCTTTACAGATTCGTTAAGCAATTACTATGACAAAATAAATCAATCCCTTTATGCCATTTTAAATTTCAGTTTTTTCAGAACATTAAGTATGAAAGATGATTTAACAAATGATGAATTAAACGGAACACTTCATTTGATGATGTTATTTTTAGAAAGAACAAACAATCAAATTTCAGATGTTAATTATGTGAGTGTTGACACTTCTGGAAGTCTGCAATACTATACCCAAGCATTCGATAGCACCTCAACAGTAAAAAACAAAGGAGTAGAAATTCAGTTTATTGATACCGATAGTACAATGAAAAAACTTTATTACTTTTCTATCAATCTTCACGATTCAGGTTTCAAAAAAAATAAAGGATTCAAAAAATTCATTTCCGATAAAACTGAAGTTACAGCCTATCTTAAATCAGCTTCTTATCTAATGCATAAAAGTTATTTTTCTGCAATCAGAAATCTAATTTTAGAAAAAAGCAAAAGTGTGTTGCAAGATGATTCAGGAATTCCTTATAAATATTTTGAAAAAGAAAAATGGGATGTAACACTTTACGGAAGCTACTCCGCTCCTATCCCAATGTTTGATGTTCACACACAGGAAGATTTAAAATTAAAATACTCCGAAGACAGCTTAAAAATTCAAAGGTTAAACTTTGGTATTGGATATAGCTACAAAGGCGAAAACAAGTCGAATTTATTGTTGGGAAAAAGAAAATA
>CAYPEC010000052.1:6243-7868 GCA_964409625.1 uncultured Bacteroidia bacterium
CCAAGTAAAAAATTCAATCTTACTGAAAGTGATTACATTTTTTTAAGGCAATATATGTCTATGTATCCGAGAGAATCAAAGTTCCCTAAGTATTCAGAAAAAGATTACAAAGACAGCTACAAAAAGTATTTTATTTATGGAGATAAGAGTACAAGAATTGAAAGTGATTCAGTAAAAATTTACAATGTAGTGGGGCAAGCTTATGGATTTTTAAGTGATATAGCATACATCACCGATACAAAAAACAACATTGAGTTTATGCTTTCGGCAGTAATTTATTTAAACAAAGATGAAGTGCTGAATGATGGGGTTTATGAATACGACACGATTGGATTTCCATTCCTTGCCGAACTTGGAAGATTGGTTTACAACTACGAAAAAACAAGAAAAAAGTAAATCTAATTTTGAGTTCTAACATTAATTCATAATTTTGAATTCATAATTTATAATTTCAAAACGTGCCTTACAAAGAATTTCAAGAAGAAAAATTGTTTTACTCCATTAGCGAAGTTGCTAAACTATTCAAGGTAAATGCATCTTTAATTCGTTTTTGGGAAAAGGAATTTGATATTATTCAACCAAAAAAAAACAAAAAAGGTAATCGCTTATTTACTCCTCAAGACATTGAAAACTTCAGAACAATTTATCACCTTGTAAAAGAAAGAGGATATACGCTACAAGGCGCGAAAGAAAAGCTTCGCAAGAACAAAGGTGATACAATAAACAATGTTGAAATTGTTACTTCACTTACTCGAATTAAAAAATTTTTGCTTGAGTTGAAGAAGGAAATTGAATAGGGTACGAATTGCGAATTTTTACATATTACACTTAAATAACAAAAGTAACTCAAAACATTAATTCTCCTTTTGATGATTTGTAGAATAAATATATATTTACGAAATAAAGTTGATTGGAATCATACATATACTCCTAAAATTGGCTGGCTATGTATGACAAAATCATACATATAAGCTAGTTACCTGCAATTGCAAGACTCGCGTAACGAATGGGGTAGCTGAAAACTGAACAGAGTAAGCAACACAACAAAAAACAAATGAAAAAACACAAAGAGAGAGGGGGAGATGAACGTAAACAAGCAGCAGAGGAATTAATTGCTGCAAAAGAAAAAGCTGAAGAAAGCAAAAACCTGATACAATCCATCTACGATGCTTCCCAAGATGCTGCAATTATTATTGATGCAGATGGATTAATAACAAGATGGGATAACAAGTCCGAAAAGTTATTTGGATGGAAAGAAAATGAGGTTCTGGGAGTGAAGCTATCTGAAATCATTATACCGGAGCGTTACCGAATAATGCACGAAAAAGGAATGAAGCATTATAATAAAACAGGCGAAGCACCAGTATTTAATAAGACTATTGAAGTCAGGGCTCTAAAAAGGGATGGCGTTGAATTTGATGTTTCACTTAGTATAACGCCAACTGAAATTAGTGGAAAAAGGCACTTTATTGGGTTTATTCGCGATATAACAGACAAGATACAAGCACAGAAGGCAATTATTGAGAGTCAACGATTAAATGCACTTGGAGAAATGGCGTCTTCCATAGCTCATGATTTTAATAACTCACTCCAAGCTATGATTGGCAATATTAATGCTGCAAGAA
>CAYPEC010000053.1:0-3219 GCA_964409625.1 uncultured Bacteroidia bacterium
AAGCTTTTCTGCTGCTTTTATCAAATTTACTTGATTCCGTTTTCTTGATTTTAATTTTGGGAGGTGTAATTGTGGTATTCACATAATATTTTTTGCCTTCATACATAACCTCTCCTTTATTTAATTCCATAAACTGATTAACCTCTTGAGTATTTTTTTGGTTTGAAGGCGCATTTGGATCCCACCTGTCCGATTTCAATTCATATTCGCCATAAGCTCCCATTTGAAAAACAAGGAATCTTCCTTTTTCTGCTTCAAAGCGAATGCGAACAGCATCAGCCATTAAACTATCGCAAATTCCGGGAGTGTTTTTTTTGATTTTAATTTCTTCTACCTGCAATCCGTTTTGTAAACGAACTTCACCAGAAGCAACTCTTGTATCACTTGTTGTAAGTATTCTTTGCAACACAATTGTTTTGGAATTGTAGTATTGAATTTTTTTCAAATCTAATTTTTGTGCTTCAATTTTAGAACGTAAATCGCTTGTGAAAGTTACCTTGCAAGATGAGGCAAACACAACTAGTGCAATTGCTAACGGAAAAAATATTTTTTTCATATCGAATTTATTTATTTACTATTTAAACAATACCTATGCCAACAAAGATAGAAGAAACAGAGAACTTATGTTCCTAAAATGGTTTCATCATCTACCGATTTCGTATCCAGCGCATCTCTTAAACCATTACCCAAAAGCACAAAGGCAAGCACCATAAACATAATTGCCAATCCTGGTAAAAAAGCAAGGTATGCCGAACCATCAACAATAATATATCCTCTGTGAGCATTAATCATAGCGCCCCAAGATGCAGTTGGTGGTTGTGCTCCAATTCCCAAAAAACTCAACCCTGCTTCAATTAATATCGCAGAAGCAAAATTAGATGCAGAAATAACAATAACAGGTCCCATAATATTGGGCAAAACGTGTCGCATAATTATTCTTGATTCTTTAAATCCAAGTGCTTTCCCTGCTTCGATAAATTCTTTTTCTCTTAAACTTAATACTTGTCCTCTAATTACACGAGCCACTTCTACCCACATAGTACAGCCAACTGCAATAAATACTTGCCAAAATCCTTTGCCTAATACAAGCGTAATGGCGATAACCAAAAGTAAAGTTGGTATTGACCAAACCACATTTATAAACCACATGATAACATCATCAACCCAACCTCTAAAATAACCAGAGATAGCGCCTAAAGCCAACCCAATAATCAAAGAAATAATAACTGAAATAAATCCTACAGCAAGAGAAACTCTTGTACCGATTATCAATCTGCTTAACATGTCTCTGCCCGAACGGTCGGTACCTAAAATATATTTTCGAGTTACAATATTTTTCTTTTCCACTAAATCTCTCAATTCAGCAGTGGTCATTTTCATTTTTTCATTGTTTTCAATTTCATAAAACTCCATAAATCCTTGTTCTGGATTATCTACTATTGTTTTGGATTTATCAAGTGCAAATAAAACATCAGCCATGTTATAATGTACTTCAGTTCCATTATTAATTTTTCCTCCAGTGTACTCTTCATAAACAATATTATTTTCTTCAAAACGATACTTATAAACTGGAGTGAAACGATAATCACTCGGCTCACCAAATAGCATTTTACTAAAAAAATTAACCTTGTTAGAAGGTTCATTCTTTCTAATTTTCAGCATTTGTGTTTTAAATCCTGGTGGCTTAAGCGAAAGCTCCAAAATCTGTTCATTTGCATCAGGCGAAGAATCAGGGGATATAAGATAACCAAGCAAGGCAACTAAAACTGAAATAACAATTAAAGCCAAACCCGAAATAGCGAGTTTGTTTTTCTTTAATCGTTTCCAAGCAAAGTAAGCTAGAGATTTTGATGGATTTTCCTTATTCAATTTACTTTAGTTTTCTACCTTTCCAGTAATAGTTTCGTTTGGTTATTGATAAAACAAAAATAGCAATCAGATAAATTGGATAAACCATTTCTTCTATCAAAAAAAGAAGAGCATTAACCTTCTTACCCAAAAATTTAGCTGCTAAATGTAATAACAAAAAATCAATTGTAAATTTTGAACCGATGCAAATTATTAAAAGCGTTAGGGGAACAAAAGAGTAAATGAAATATGCAATTAAGAGAATAGGTATCAATAGGTTTGATAAAAAAGCTATAACTCCTATAAAGCTATTCCAAAGAGAAGTTGAAGAGAAATTCTTACTAGCCCATCTAATTTTTTGATTTATGAACTCCGAAAAATTATTCACAGCTTTTGTCTTAACAATTGCTTGCCTTGATTTCAAATACTGAATAGAATTATTTCCAAATTCATTTGCGATTTTTCTCATTAAAAAAACATCATCGCCCGAAGCAATATTAGTATTGCCTTCATAATCACTCACTTTTTCAAATGCAGTTTTTTCAAATGCAAGATTTGCACCGTTGCACATAAGCGGCTTGCCAATACCTATTGAACCTGCTGTTAAAATAAACAGTTCAAGCATTTCATCAACCTGAAATTTTTCTAAAAAAGAATTTGTTCCCTCTAACTCAACAGGGGCAACAATCATTTTGCAGTTATTTTCCTGATAAAAATTAGAGATACTTAAAAGCCAATTAGGATGATAGATACAATCAGCATCTGTTGTAACTATTAAATTATTTTTTGCTATTGAAACCGCTTTTTGAATTGCATTCTTTTTGCCTTCGATTTTATAATCCAAAAGTTTAACAATGCTAATATTAAATTTGTTTTGACTCGCTATTTCACTTATCATTTCAAGGGTTCTATCCGTTGAATTGTCGTCCACAACAATAATTTGAAGTTTATCAGAAGAATAATTTTGATTTAAAATTGACAGCAAACAATTTGCAATATTTTTTTCTTCATTACGCGCTGGAATTATTACTGTAATTGGAGTTTGTTTGTTCTGGTTTGCAGTAAATATTTTAAGTTTTTTCCATCCATAAATAATAAAAATCATTAAAAGAAAATAAAGCAGAAATACCAGAAAAGCTATATAGAAAAAGGCGTTCATTAATCTCTAAAAAATTTAAGTTTATATACAAATGGGATTCCAATTATGGCTGGAACTGCAACATTAATAGCCCATAAAATCAAGGAAGCGCTTACTATTCCCAAATGATTGGATGAAATCATACCTATAAATAGAATAGATGCAGAACCCCTCACGCCCAACTCAGTAAATGCAAGAGTTGGTATTGCTGTTATTGCCAAAAAAGTTAATGG
>CAYPEC010000053.1:3319-7830 GCA_964409625.1 uncultured Bacteroidia bacterium
CCAACTCAGTAAATGCAAGAGTTGGTATTGCTGTTATTGCCAAAAAAGTTAATGGTATAAGAACTATTGCTTGGCTGAAAAAAATATTTATTTCGAAAAGTTGCAACAGCAAATAAAATTGAATAGAAAAAACTATATATCTTAACATTGATAAGCATAATACCGAAGACAATTCTATTCTGTCTAAATTTTTTATTCCATCAGAAATTTTATTTATAAAATTCTTTTTAAAAGAAATTTTATTTAACAAAAAGAGCCAAACGCTAGGATTAATAAAAGCCCAGATAAAACCAAGTCCCGATACTCCAAAAAAGATGGATATAATGTAATAAATAAAAGTGTTTGCAATAATATCTGTAGGGTAAAACATTTTTATAAAAAACAACCAAGATGTTATTCCCAATAAAATGGTAATCATAAACTGAGCAATGCTACCAATAGTTGTAAGCCCAGCAATTTTTACTTTCTCAGGCGATTGAATTGAAAAAATTCTTCCAAAAATTTCACCAACCCTGTTGGGGGTAAAAATGCTTAGTGTTACACCACAAAAAACAGCAATTACTGATTTTAGCGTAGATATATTTTCCACTTTAGCTACTAATATTTTCCACTTGAAAGCTTCGATAAACCAATTAAGAAGCATCAATAAAGAAACCAGACTTATATAAAAAACAGTTTTTTTATTTGAAATTGATTGGAAGAAATCCGACATTGCAAAATAATCAGCTCTTACAAATATTTTGTAATAGATGTAATAAAAAGCCATAAGTGTTATAGCAATCTTTATAAAAATGCTGATAAATTTGTATGATTTCTTATTTAACATTCTTAGAATATCGAATTTATAAAATTACAATTTAATGATTAGTACCGATAAAATTGTTTTAGGAATTGACCCAGGCACTACCATTATGGGCTTTGGCGTGCTACACATCCAAGGCAACAAAATGAAGCTACTTGAAATGGGGGTTCTAAAACTAAATAAGATTGACGATCACCCACTAAAACTCAAAAAAATATTTGAAGAAACTGTGCTGCTCATAGAAAAACATCTTCCTGATGAGTTAGCAGTTGAAGCTCCTTTCTTTGGAAAAAATGTTCAATCTATGCTGAAATTAGGCAGAGCACAAGGAGTTGCCATTGCGGCTGCTTTGTATAAAAACATTCCGATCTTTGAATATTCTCCAAAAAAAATAAAGCAATCTATAACAGGAAATGGAAATGCTTCTAAAGAACAAGTAGCTGCAATGCTACAAAGTCTTTTACAAATTAAAGAAATGCCGAAATATTTAGATGCTACAGATGGAATGGCTGCTGCTGTTTGTCACTATTTTCAAAAAACAGGACTTAGCCCTACTAAAAAATCTCACACAGGTTGGAAAGCTTTTATAACTGAAAATCCTGAAAGAAAAGGATAATAATTAAAAATTCAAACGAATTTTTTCTGCAATCTCGACTAACTCTTCATTCGAAATTTTGATTTTAGGACGTTCAAAATTAATATCAGCAACTGAGTTCATTGGCACTAAGTGAATGTGAGCATGGGGAACTTCTAACCCAATAACAGCAACCCCAACTCTCTTGCAAGGTATGGATTTTTTAACTGCCTTAGCAACTTGTTTCGCGAATAGCATCATTTGAGAAAGATGAGCATCTTCAATATCAAATATATAATCTATTTCCCTTTTAGGAATAACTAAAACGTGCCCTTTTACCAAAGGAAATACATCTAGAAAAGCTAGAAAATCGTCTGTTTCAGCAATTTTATGGGAAGCAATTTCGCCATTTATGATTTTAGTAAAAACAGACGACATTTTTTATCTTGAAATTTCAACAACTTCAAATTTTATTGTTCCGGATGGAACTTTAACCTCTGCAATATCACCAACCTTTTTCCCTAACAAACCCTTTCCAATAGGAGAGTCAACCGAAATCTTTCCAGACTTTAAATCTGATTCCGATTCAGCAACTAGCGTGTATGTCATTGCAGCTTTATTTGCAGTGTTTTTAATTTTTACGATAGAGTGTATAAGCACTTTTGAAGTATCTAATTGCGATTCGTCAATAAGTCTTGCATTGCTTACAATTTCCTCCATTTTAGATATTTTCAACTCCAATAACCCCTGTGCTTCTTTGGCTGCATCGTATTCTGCATTCTCGGATAAATCTCCTTTATCTCGTGCTTCAGCTATCTGCTTAGAAATAGATCTACGCTCCTGAGTTTTTAAATGATGAAGTTCATCCTTCAGTTTTTTCAAACCTTCTTCCGAATAATAAGATACTTGCGACATGTTTGATGATGTTAGTTAAAATTGAAAGAGAATCTGCCAATGGTAGATTCTCTTTCAAAACAAAGGTAATAAATATTTTTTAGAGATTGACACGAACTCCAAAACTATGAGTTCCTTCAAAAGGATTTGTGTCTCTGTATGAGTAATCAAAAGCAAAAGAAGATTTTTTTTCTTTTCCAAAAGGAACTTCAACTGTAAAACCCGCGCATATACCAGTGTATGCAGAAGTTTGAGTTTCTTCTTTAAATATTCCTTTATACATACTGTAACCAGCTCTAACCATTAAGAAATTTCTAAATCCATATTCTATTCCAGCTTTGTAATCATCATTATCAAATGAATTTGAAGTAAAGGTAAATGCAGGAGTAATTCTATGATCTTTCATCTTTAAACTATCCTTACTTAAATAAAAATCATAACTCGCGCCAATATTAATTAATGATGGCAACTCAAAATACGCTGAACGCTTAGAAACTAGAAAAGATCCACTTTGACCATTTGGAAGTGATGTTCTAAAAGAAAGTCCATCACCAGAATACCTCATTTTCGGTCCGATATTTTTCAATGCAATTCCAAATTTAACTCTATCATTCATACCAGTTACATATTGTAAACCAGCATCTATAGCAATTCCTCTAGCCGAAACATCCGAAATATATTCGTTTATAATTTTAATAGTAGCTCCACCAAAAATATTATCTGAAAACCCTTTTGCATAGGACAATCCAATATTCATGAATCTTGGATTAAAAGTTCCCAAACCTCCTTCAGGATTATCTACTGTTGTTCTCTCAATATCCCCAGCATCAATGGAAACTATACCGAGTCCAATCACTCCTGTTTCTCCAACATGTTGAGTAAATCCAAATGCATTTACAGAAATATCTGTTCCTTTTAACCAATTTGTGTGTGTGAAAAGGACTTCTGTTTTTTTAGTAAATGCAGTACCTGCAACATTTAGAAACATAGACTCAAGACCTCTTGCAGAACCAGAATTGGCTCCTGCCCATCCCGTATTACGAGCCCATGGGTTTATCAAAAGTTGAGACGCCCCTGAAGTTCCTGCTCTATCTTGATTACCTCCAAATGAAGTAACAACTAAAGCATTTGCTACTATGATTAAAAAAAACTTTTTCATATTCTTTCTTTTAGTTTTATTCTTAATTTTTTAATACGTATCCAAATCTACCTGTCTCATCACTCCGAACCATTTCAAAATCTTTTCTCCCACTCCTGGCACATCGAAGTGTATTATGTAAAGCCCACTAGCAAGAGGCAATCCTGCAGTATTTTTAATATCCCAATCTATATATGGATTAGGATCATCTTTTTTCAACTTTCTCACTAAAGTACCGCTCATAGTATATATTGAAATTGTACACTTTTCAGGAGTGTTAATAAATTTAACCCTATTATCAGCTTTTCCAGTTTCATATTCTGAATAAGCATAATATGGATTCGGCACCGCATTAATTAATGCTAAGGCATCTTTTGCTGCATCTGCATTTTCAATTTTTACTCCTAAATCTGAGGTATTGAACCTATACATTGGAAGATTATCGTTTTCCAAATAAGCATCTTTTCGAACAGTAGCAACAGAAGAGTAATTTCTATTGAAAGGCTTTGAAACTCTTATTCTAATTTTTGCATCAGTAGGAATGCTTGCAGGGTTACTGAACGAATAACCACTTGATAAAAGCGGAATATTTACCCACATTACATCATTACTAAATACTTCACGTTTATAACCTGGAGCTAAACCAGCTGAAGCAGAAGCTGCTGCTTTTAAAAGACTCACGATTGCTTTTCCGTTATCATACATAGGGATATCTTTTAAGCCATTTGGCAAGTTTAAGTCTCCTGCTGCATATTTTGCATCGTTGTTGTGTCCAAATACATAAACATAATGCTTACCTCCAAATACTGGTTCACGAGAGAAAGGGAAACCTCTCTGTAATGAATCTGTTGGATTCCATATCATGTCATCTCCATTATTATTAGGATCTCCAGAATCCTCTGCAAAAGCCATGTTTAATCTCTCTCCTGTTTCTACATTTATAGCATAACCAGGAAACCAACCCATTCCATTGCCACTTATATAATTCGGGCTATTCGGATCGGTTGATACTGAATTGTCAGTTGCATAATTTCCATCTTTATCAACTGAAAAATGTTTTCTTAAATCCATGTGCTTGGCACCACCTTCAGATTTCGAGAGAT
>CAYPEC010000054.1:0-7584 GCA_964409625.1 uncultured Bacteroidia bacterium
TTTAATATTTTGCTATTTCAATCTTACACTTATATTTGCACTCCGTTTTAAAAATCAAAATCATGAATAAAATTAAAGTAGCAAACCCAGTAGTGGAATTAGATGGCGATGAGATGACTCGCATCATTTGGAAATTTATTAAAGACAAATTAATCCTTCCTTATTTGGATTTGGATATTAAATATTACGATTTGGGAGTGGAATATCGCGACCAAACAAATGATCAAGTAACAATAGATTCGGCAGAAGCAATAAAAAAATATAATGTAGGTATTAAGTGTGCAACCATCACTCCTGATGAAGAGCGTGTAAAAGAGTTTAACTTAAAACAAATGTGGAAGTCGCCAAACGGCACTATCCGTAATATTTTGGATGGAACTGTTTTTCGTGAGCCAATTGTTTGTAAAAATGTTCCCCGCTTGGTTCCTAACTGGACTGCACCAATTTGTATTGGCCGTCATGCTTTTGGAGACCAATATCGAGCAACTGATTTTGTTACAAAAGGGAAAGGAAAATTAACTGTGAGCTTTACTCCGGAAGATGGAAGTGCACCTCAATCGTTTGAAGTATTTAATTTTAAAGGCGATGGAGTTGCATTAACAATGTATAATACTGATGAGTCTATCAAAGGGTTTGCGCATTCATGCTTTAATACAGCTTTAGCAAAAAAATGGCCTTTGTATTTATCTACAAAAAATACAATTCTAAAAAAATATGATGGTCGTTTCAAAGATATTTTTGAAGAAATTTATCAAGCAGACTACAAAGCAAAATTTGTTGCCGCTGGAATTGTTTATGAGCACCGTTTGATTGATGATATGGTTGCATCTGCATTGAAGTGGAATGGAAATTTCGTTTGGGCTTGTAAAAATTATGATGGAGATGTTCAGTCTGATACTGTTGCTCAAGGTTTTGGTTCATTAGGTTTGATGACATCTGTATTAGTTACTCCAGATGGAAAAACAATGGAAGCTGAAGCTGCTCACGGAACTGTAACTCGTCACTATCGTGACCACCAAGCGGGTAAGCCAACTTCTACAAACCCTATTGCATCTATCTTTGCATGGACAAGAGGATTGGAGTTTAGAGGTAAATTAGATGGAAACCAAGAGTTGATTAACTTTTGTCAAACACTTGAAAAAGTTTGTGTTGAAACTGTTGAATCTGGTAAAATGACCAAGGATTTAGCTGTTTGTATTCATGGAAACAAGGTAAATCATGGCGAACATTATTTGTACACGGAAGAATTTTTAAATGCTTTAGACATAAATCTGAAAGCTAAATTGAAATAGAAAATCATTTTCGCAAAAAAAGGTCGGAATGTTCCGACCTTTTTTATTTTTACTAAGTTTGTAAGTATTGAACACCGAAATTAAAATATCGAAAAATATATCATTAGTTGATGAAGCATTTGATGAGAAGCTTACAGGCAACTATCGAATCAATATTCAATTAAGTTCCAATAATATTTCTTTTGCTATTGCTGATAGTGTTCAAAGTAAGATTTTGGTGCTTGAATCCTATACTTTCCATTTAGCATTTTCAACAGATTTATACCTACAAGCTTTGAAAAAGCTATTTGCTGAAAATAAGTTTTTGAGTAATTTTTATCGTTCTGTACATGTTGCTATTGTTAATCAACTGTCAACTTTAGTTCCCGATGCACTTTTTGAAGAACAGAAAAAAGAAAAATATTTCTCGCTTAATCATTCAATAAAAAATGATGAGAGATTATTGGTTGATAAATTGAAATCAATTGATTCTCGGAATGTATTTGCTTTAAAATCTGAAGTTGAGGCATTTATTAAATCCAAATTTCCAAATGCTTTTTTTGCCCATCATTCAAGTGTTTTAATTGAAAACATATTGCTTCAGAACAATAATAAAACAGCTAAAACTGTTTTTGTTCATGTGCAGCAGTTGCAGTTTGATGTTATAGTTACTGAAGGAAAAAATCTTCTATTTCAAAACTCATTTATCCATCAAACTACAGAAGATTTCATTTACTATATACTATTTGTTTTCGAACAACTTAAACTCAATGCAGATAAAACAGAAATTTATTTATTGGGTGAAATTGAAAAAAACTCAGCGTTATATTCTATTGTCACAAAATATATCCGCAATGTAAATTTTGCTGAAAGAACAGATGCTTTGAATTATAGTTACAAGATGAATGAAATTCCTAATCACTTTTATTATTCTGTTTTCGGGCAGTTTATTATGAATTAATTATGCACATCATTAGCGGTACTCACAAAGGGAGAAATATTATTGCTCCTAAAAATATTCCAGCGCGCCCCACAACTGATTTTGCCAAGCAGGGTTTGTTTAATATTCTCGCTAATCGTTTTGATTTCTCTGAAATTTCTGTACTTGATTTATTTAGTGGAATAGGAGGGATTACATTTGAGTTTGCTTCGAGAGGTTGTAATAAAATAAGATGTGTAGATGCCGATTATGCATGTTATCGCTTCGTTGCTGAAACTGCTGTTAAATTGGGTTTTTCACAAATAGATTGCATTAAATCGGATGCACTTAATTTTATTTCAAAAACACCCGATACCTTTGATATTATTTTTGCCGACCCTCCATTTGCATACGATAAACATATGGAAATTGTAAAAATCGTTTTTGAGAAAAATCTTTTAAATGAAGGTGGAACTTTAGTTACAGAACATCCAGTTGATGTTGACTTATCGGGTCATGAAAGATTTTTGGAGACAAGAAGATACGGAAGCGTACACTTTAGTTTGTTTAAGTAACTACCCTCCTTCAAAAGTTAAGGTTACTATAAATACTCTTGAACGGAGTTTGCGAATAGAATCGGTATAGATGTTATCCTCATCATACAAAACATTTTTTGTTCCAACGGAAAGTTTTCCTTCTAAAGACATTTTTACAAAAGGCAGATAAAAGTCAAGCCCTGCACCAACTTCATATCCAATATCATGTTTTCTAAGTTTTAAAAATTCTTTGCCTGGCTCCACAAATTCTCCCGTTGGTTTTTGCGATGCTAAGTCAAGTGTGTATTTGCCTCCAGCAATTATGTAAGCTCCAAAATTGTTTGCTCTCGCAGATTTTAGTTTTAATAATAATGGGAAATCAATAAATGTAGATTCTACTTTTTTTGTTCTGATTATTGTATCAGTTTTTGCTTCAAAATAATATTCAATTTCTCTTTGAGCAAAACTTAAATCGGGTACAAAGCGTAATTTTAAATAATTAGTAATTGATAGTTCACTAACAATACATAAGTTAAAACCTGTGCTACCTTTTGCATTTACAGATTTTAATGAGTCAAATAAATAAAAATCGGGTTGGTGATAAACTACAAAATTGGTTTTGTTTACTCCAATTCCAAAACCAAAGTGCAAGGTTTCCATATCATATTTATGCAAGTTTTCAGTTTTTGGCGCTTGAGCCATTATGCCTGAAAATGCTATTGATAAAAGAAATATGCTGAGTAGCTTTTTTAACATTGGATGCAAAGTTAAACGATAATAACAGATTTTTATTTTTCAGCAGTATAAATTGTAGCTATACCAAAAGAAGCCGTTTTGAGATTTGTTTTAGCAAATCCGCAATTTTTCATCACAGTTAAAAAAGTATTCCCTTCTGGAAATGCTTCTACAGAATCATGTAAGTAAGTGTAAGCCACAGTGTCTTTTGAAAAAATACGACCGACAAATGGCATGATGTAAGCAAAATAAAAATTGTAAAATTGTTTTATCGGGAATGCTTTTGGTTTTGAAAATTCTAGGATTCCAACTACTGCATTGGGCTTCATTACTCGGTAAATTTCTTTTAATCCTTTTTCTAAATTTTCAAAATTTCGTACTCCAAAACCAACTGTAATAGCATCAAAAGTATTATCAGCAAAAGGTAAATTCTCGGAATCTGCAATTTGTAATTCAATAATGTTGGTCAGCTTTTTTTCTTTTATTTTTTTCTTTCCTAAGTCTAACATTCCCTCTGAAATATCAACTCCAACAATTTTTTCGGGTTTTAATGCCAGAGCTTCAATGGCAAAGTCAGCTGTTCCTGTTGCGATATCTAAAACATGAATTTTCGGATTTGAGATATGAGATTTTATTAGGGAAATAGTTTTTTTTCTCCAAAGTTTATGAATTCCAAGTGAAAGAATTTGATTTAAAAAGTCATAGCGGTGTGCAATGTTGTTGAACATTGTTTCTACCTGTTTCTTTTTAGATTCTTCGGATTTATAAGGAGTAACTTGCATTTGTAACTTAAGCAAGTGCGATTGCTTCTTTAAGAAATTGTTTTTTGTCGATAGGAACAACCCCAACTTTTTCGCAAACTAATCCGCCTGCAATATTTGATAAAGATGCAATTGTTTTTTCAGGAAGATTTAAAGCAAGACATAAAGCAGCTACACTTACTACTGTATCTCCAGCTCCTGAAACATCTGCTATGTTTCGTAAATGAGCAGGAATTAATAAATTTTCTTTGTTACTTGAGATAAACATTCCGTGTTCAGAAAGTGTAATTAGCGTAATTTCTATATCCTGATTTTTTCGGAATGATTGAATTTTCTCAAAAAAATCTTTTTTGTTTTCAATGTCAAAATCTCTTTTTGTCCCTTCTTGTAATTCTTTTAGGTTTGGCTTTAGCAGAGTTACGCGTTTGTAATTCAGGAAATTCTTTTTCTTAGGGTCAACAATCGTTTTGATGTTGTTTTTTTTTGCAAAATCAACCACTTGGTTAATTAAAGATGAATTGATAACACCTTTATCGTAATCTTCAAAAATGATAACACTTACTTTTTCTTTTTTTGCAAGCTGTTCTATTTTTTTGAAAAGACTTTCGGTATCGTTAGCTGAAATTTCATTTTCTATTTCTTCGTCTACTCTCAGCATTTGGTGGTTGTTACCAATAATTCGAGTTTTTGTAGTTGTAATTCTGTTTTTACTTTTTACAATTCCTGTATTTGGTAATTTATTTTTCTTTAAAAGGTCTTCGAAAATTATCGCATCATTATCTTCCCCAATTACAGAGCACAAAATTGGAATTGCTCCAAGTGCTTGAAGATTTAAAGCTACGTTGGCAGCGCCTCCCAATCGATTTTCTTTTTTTGTAACAGCAACTACAGGAACAGGAGCTTCAGGTGATATACGATTCACTTTTCCCCACACATAGGCATCAATCATAACATCTCCAATCACTAAAACTTTTAGTTTGTTGAAGGAATTAAAAATATTTTCTATTTCTGAACTTGTCATTTATTTTAAAGTAGAAAGAGTTGTTTTCATTCTTTTCATTGCTTCAATCAATTTATCTTCAGATGTTGCATAAGAAATACGAACACAATTATCATCTCCAAATGCATCCCCTGAAACGATTGCAACATTAGCTTTGTTCAATAGAAACATACAAAGGTCATTCGATGTTTTAATTGTTGTGTCACCGTCTGATTTTCCAAAATAATAAGTGATGTCAGGAAAAACGTAAAATGCCCCATCAGGTACATTTGCCTTAATTCCGGGTATTTCTTTTAGCAAAGATAAAATCAAATCACGTCTTTTTTTGAATGCATCGCGCATAAAATAAGTTACCGATTGGTCTGCCTTCATAGCTGCTTCAGCGGCTTTTTGTGTAATAGAAGATGTTGCAGAAGTAAATTGACCTTGCATTTTCTCGCAAGCATCTGCAATTATTTTAGGAGCGGCAATATATCCCAATCTCCAACCTGTCATGGCAAAACCTTTTGAAACTCCATTTACAACAACAACTCTGTCTTTTATCAAATCAAATTGAGCAATACTTTCATGTTTTCCCACAAAATTTATGTTTTCGTAAATCTCATCTGAAATAATAATGATATCAGGATATTTTGCCAATACATCAGCAATTGCTTTTAGCTCTTGTTGATTGTAAATGCTTCCACTTGGGTTGCAGGGACTACTAAAAATAAGCATTCTGGTTTTAGGAGTGATTGCTTTTTCGAGTTGTGCGGCACTAAATTTAAAATTGGAATCTACACTTGTTTTGATATAAACAGGAGTTCCTTCAGCTAATTTGATAAGCTCTATATAACTTACCCAATAGGGTATTGGAACAATTACTTCATCCCCATTGTCAATCAAACTCAATACTGCATTTGCAATAGATTGTTTGGCTCCTGTTGATACAACAATGTTTTCGGCATTATAATCAAGATTGTTATCTCGCTTAAGTTTCAATGCAATTGCTTTTCTCAAATCAAGATAACCTGGAACAGGAGTATAGTGACTAAAGTTTTCATCAATTGCTTTTTTTGCTGCATCCTTAACAAATTGAGGGGTGTCGAAGTCGGGTTCACCTAAACTAAGGTTCACAACATCTATTCCTTTTGCCTGAAGTTCACGGCTTTTTTTAGCCATTGCAAGCGTTTGCGATTCTGATAATCGTTGGATTCTTTCGGATAATTTGGTCATAAAGAATTATTGCCGACAAAGCTAATAAAATTGTTTTATCTCGGTCTTTTATCCTGATGTTTTAAAAAGATTAATTTTGTTGCAAATCATTTATATGGAAACATTGTTTGAAATTGCTAAGTTTATTCTCCCTTCTCTATTTGTATTTCTTGCATCTTTTTATACCATTAAACAATTTATGGCTAATGAAGAAAGAAAAAGATATCTTGATGTGAAAACTAAAAATGCTGAAACGATAACTCCTATTCGTTTACAAGCGTATGAAAGAATTGTTATTTTTTTGGAAAGAATATCTCCTAATAGTTTGGTGATGCGAACAAATAAGGCAGGTATAAGCGCCAGATTTTTTCATGGAGAATTAATAAAAACAATTCGTTCAGAGTTTGAGCATAATATTTCTCAACAAATTTATATGCACAATCAAACTTGGGAAGCAGTAAAAAATGCAAAGGAAGAAATTGTGAAATTGATTAATCTTTGTGCATCCAATGTTTCGGAAGATGCAAGTGCAATGGATTTGAGCCAGATGATAATTGAAGCATCTTCAAAATTAAAAAAAACACCAACTCAAATAGCTGTTGAAACAATTAAGAAAGAAATTGCTCAGAGTTTTTAATACTAAGAATTAAGAATAAAACGAATTACGAATGGAAGAGAAGGAACGAAAAGAAAAGTTCGAAACCGATTCAGGAATTGAAATTAAAAGAGTTTATGCTAAACAAGATATTCCAAATGAAAATCCTGCTGAATATCCTTTTACCAGAGGTGTTCAGCCATCCATGTACAGAGGTAAGTTGTGGACTATGCGCCAATATGCAGGGTTTTCTACTGCTGAAGAATCAAATAAGCGCTATCACTATTTATTAAATAATGGAACAACAGGTTTATCTGTAGCGTTTGATTTGCCTACTCAGATTGGTTACGATTCTGACCATGAATTTGCAGATGGTGAAGTTGGAAAAGCGGGAGTTGCAATAGATTCTTTAAAAGACATTGAAATTTTGTTTGATGGAATTAAGCTGGAAAATATTACTACTTCCATGACCATTAATTCTACTGCATCAACTTTGCTTTGTATGTATATAGCACTTGCAAAAAAGCAAGGTGCTGATTTGAAAAAGATTTCAGGAACAATACAAAATGATTT
>CAYPEC010000055.1:0-7505 GCA_964409625.1 uncultured Bacteroidia bacterium
CCTTCAATGGAATTAAAGTCTTCTGCGATGAATATCAATGTGTCTGGAACACACACTTTCAATAATGAAATTGATTACAAAATAAAACTCCTAATGAGCGAATATCTTGCTAAAAAAGCTGCTAAAAACAAAAAGCAAAACGAAGAAGAATTTGAAGTTGAGCACGATTCACAGGACAAAAGAACTTTGTTTTTATCAATGACCGGAACAGTTGATAATCCAATTATAAAATACGATAAGAAAAGTGCAATTCAGAAAATGAAAGAAGATTTGAAAACCGAAAAACAAACATTAAAAACTATTTTGAAAGAAGAATTCAATTGGTTTAAAAAAGACACCTTAAAGAATGTTAAGCAAGAAGAAAAAAAGAAAGAGGGAAAATTTATTATTAAGTGGGATGAGAATGAAAAGGAGATGAAAGATAATGAGAAAGATGACGATTTTTAGCGTATTTTAGATTACAGAAAAATTATCAATGAATATCTACACACAAAAACAACAATGGAAAATTTGGCTTTTTATAGCTGCACTTTGCATTGTTGGAATATCTATGTGGTACACAAATTCGCTGGTTCAGAAGATTTCGGAAGACGAACGTAAAAAAGTTTCATTGTGGGCAGATGCAATTCAGCGAAAGGCAAGTCTTGTAAAATTTACAAATAATATATTTCAAAAAATTCAAGAGGAAGAGCGAAAGCGAATCGAAATTTGGGCAGGCGCAACAAAAATGCTTGTACTTACCGAAAGCGAAAAAGACCAAGGTTTTTACTTGGAAATTATCAGAGGGAATATGACTATTCCTGTAATTCTTACTGACAATCAAGGAAAAATATCAAGCTGGAAGAACATTGAGGAAGTAGAAGAAAATCGTTGGGAAATTTTGAGCGAAGAACAAAAATCATTTTTGTTGAAAGAGCAAGAGGTTATGAAAGCTCAACACACTCCAATTGAAATAGATTTTTATAAAGGTGCAAAAAATTATTTATACTACAAAAACTCTAAAATATTTTCAGAATTAAAAACTGTTTTTGATGGATTGATAAAATCTTTTATTTCCGAAGTAGCAGTAAATTCAGCATCCGCACCTGTTTTATTTACGGACTCTACCAAGCAAAATATAATCAGTTTCGGGAATGTTGATTCTGTAAAAATTCAGGATAAGCAATTTGTTTCTTCCCTTATTCAATCTATGTCAGCTCAAAATCAACCAATAGAAATTGAACTTGGCAATGGAGGCAAGAATTATATTTTTTACCAAGATTCATTTTTGCTTACACAGTTGAAATACTATCCTTTTGTCCAGTTTGGTGTAATTGGTTTGTTTTTAATTATTGCCTATACACTTTTCAGTACTGCCCGAAAATCAGAACAAAATCAAGTGTGGGTGGGTATGGCAAAAGAAACAGCGCATCAGTTGGGAACTCCTCTTTCATCACTTATTGCTTGGGTTGAATATTTAAAATTAAAAGGAGTTGATGAAACTACACTGAAAGAAGTTCGGCAAGATATAGGTCGTTTGGAAACCATCACAGAGCGTTTTTCTAAAATTGGCTCTACTCCAGTGCTTGAGAAAAAAGTTGTTTTTGATGTGATGAAAAATGCACTTGACTATATTGCAGCCAGAACATCAAAAAGAGTTTTAATAAAAATAGACCAAGCATCAAGCCCAATAGTAATGGCACAAATGAATGTTCCGCTTTTTGAATGGGTAGTTGAAAATGTTTGTAAAAATGCTATTGACGCGATGGATGGAGTTGGTAATATTGATGTGATGATAACCGACCAAATGCAGTTTGTATACATTGATATAACTGATACTGGAAAGGGAATGGAAAAATCAAAATTCAAAACTGTTTTTGAACCTGGATTTACTACAAAGCAGAGAGGATGGGGGCTTGGGCTATCTCTGGCGAAAAGAATAATTGAAAATTACCATTCAGGAAAAATCTTTGTGAAGTCATCTGAACTTGGCAAAGGAACTACTTTCAGAATTGTTTTAAATAAGTAAAAATGGTAAAAGTAGTTGAGGCAAAACAAGAGGATTTAAAAATTGTGCACGAGCTTGCACATAAAATTTGGCCTGATACATTTAAAGAAATTCTTTCTCCTCAACAGATAGAATATATGTTGGAGTGGATGTACAGCATTACTTCATTAGAAAATCAGGCAAACGAAAAAGGACATTCTTTTTTATTAGCAAAAGAAAATGAGCAATATATTGGCTATGCATCTTATCAATTAAATTGCGAAAACAACAGAACAAAACTGCATAAGATTTATGTATTGCCTGAACAGCAAGGTGAAGGAGTAGGTAAAATATTGTTGCAAGAAATAATTGTGAAAGCATTGCAGGGAGAGAATAAAAAATTGTTTTTGAATGTGAATAAGCACAACAAGGCAGTTAACTTTTATGAGAAGAATGGATTTAAAATAATTGATGAAGAAGATATTCCTATTGGCAATGGATATTATATGAATGATTATGTAATGGAATTGGAATTAAATAATCATTAAACGTGTCTGGCATTTACATCCATATTCCTTTTTGCAAGCAAGCATGCCATTATTGCGATTTTCATTTTTCCACATCACTAAAAAATAAAAAGAAATTTTTGTGGGCTTTGAAAAAGGAAATAACCTCACCCCTAACCCCTCTCCTTATGCAAGGAGAGGGGAACAAAGGGAGTGTGGTCTCTACTATTTATTTTGGTGGTGGCACCCCTTCTGTTTTATCGGCTGATGAAATCAAAGAAATTATAGAAACAATTTATGAAAAATTTGATGTTGTATCGGATGCTGAAATTACATTGGAAGCAAATCCAGATGATTTAACCAAAGAAAAAATAAGAGAGTTAAAGACTTCTGCTATCAATCGTTTCAGTATTGGCATACAATCTTTCAGAGATGAAGATTTGTTGTATATGAATCGTGCTCATAATTCAACTCAAGCAGAGTATTGTGTAAAAGCAGCACAAGATGCAGGATTTGAAAACATCACCATTGATTTAATTTATGGAACTCCAACCATGAATAATTTGCAATGGAATGAAAATTTAACAAAAGCATTTGCCTTGCAAGTGCCACATATTTCGGCATATTCACTTACAGTTGAACTTAAGACAGCATTGGCAAGTTTTATTTTGAAAGGAAAATCGAAAAATGTAGATGAACAACAATCGGCTGAGCAATTTGAAATATTGATGAACAGAGCGGAAGAAGCAGGTTTTATTCAATATGAAATTTCGAATTTTGCGAAGAATAATAAAATCTCAAAACACAATAGTAGCTATTGGAAAGGTATTCCTTATTATGGTTTTGGACCATCTGCTCATTCGTTTGATGGAGAAAAACGTTACAAGAATATTGCGAATAACAGCATTTACATTAAAAATATTGAAGAAGGAAAGTCAATTTCAGAAGCAGAGGAGTTAAGCATTTCAGAAAAATACAATGAGTATGTTCTAACCTCCCTTCGTACAATATGGGGAACAAATAAAAAACAAATTCAGCAAAAATTTGGAGTAGATTTTTTAAAATATTTTGATTCAGAAATGGAGCCCTATTTAAAATCAAGGCATGTTGAGGTTAAAGAGGATGTTGTAACTTTAACAAAAAAAGGCAAGTTGATTGCCGATAAAATTACATCAGATGTTTTTTGGGTTAATTAAGAAACAATATTTCCTTCTTTTCTTTTGTGCCATTCAGGTATATGCACAAATTCCCTCATTTAATTTTTATGGAAAAGCGACTATTGAATTAGATGTTTCGGAATTACATGACAGCATAGAGGTTTCATTTTATAAAAACAATTTGCTTGGAGATTTAAAGATTGATGGGAATAAAAAAACAATTACCTCCGCTGGAAAAAAGTATTTCGAATTGCCTTGTCAATCTCCTCAGAAAATAGATGCGTATATAGACAATCAAAATGTTACCATGTTTATTGCGCCTGACGATACGCTTCGTGTAGCAATTTCTTATTCGGCAAAAGCAAGATGGAATATTTTTTACAAAGGCAATCTGGCAGATGAAAACAAATATTATATCCAAAAACGAAATAGCTTTAAAGGAGTTGACATGGATAGGTATAAAATTAGAATGACTGCCGCATTAGACCCTTTTAATTATGCCAAAGCAATTGATTCTCTCGCGAATATTGAACAAGGATTTTTAGAAAATTATTTGCAAACCCAAGGACTCTCAAAACAATTTGCAGATTATGAAAAAGCAGAAATAAAATATGGTTCAGCAAATCAAAAATTTCATTACAACTCATACAGAGTAAAGAAAATAGAACTTCCTAAAAATTATTTTTCTTTCATTTCTCCACTTTTAAAAAATGATTCTACCGCTGTTTTAAGTTATGAGTATTACCAATTTTTGCAGTCAATGGCTTTGAATGTAAAATTAGATAGCGCTCTTTTGGCATCTGATAAAAATCTTGCGAATAAAAAATTTCAAAAGGGCATTTTGCTTTACGCACAAAATATTTTGAGTGGAGAAGTTGCAGATGTTTTTCTTGCGAGCTCTTTGAATAGCTTACTCATAAGCAGAAATGAGCAATTTTTTAATGATGCATTGGCTGATGAAAAAATTAAATTCAATAATAAACATTATAGAGAATTTTTAGAAAAAAAGCACAATGAAAAATTTACTTTGAAGGCAGGAGAAGATGCTCCATTTTTTAATACAAAAGATAAAAAGGACAAAACAGTTGCTCTGAAGGATTATTTTGGGAAGCCTCTTTATATTTGCTTTTGGAGAGAGGTAACTCCTGAAGTAGAAAAAGAATTTTCATGTCAAAAAGCTCTTTTGGAAAAATACGGAATAACAATTTTAAATATAGCTGCAGATGTAAATCCGAAGCAATGGCAAAAAGTATTATCTTCAAACACGAAAAGCGATGCTGTTCATTTAATGTTGTTTGGGAATTGGAATAATTTGACAATAGATGATTATGATATTAAAGCTTTTCCGCATATTGTTTTGATTGATGAGAAAGGTAAAGTAGTTCAAAACAATGCGAAGAAAAATGAAATAGAAAAATTTGTTTCTCAGTATAAAAAATAATGTTTGCGACCATCTCACATAAAGGAAAAACGTACAAAGCAGATTTATCAAAACCGATAGATATTTCAATTCCGCTAAGGGCGGGAGAGAAAAATGTGAATGCCTGGTATGTGCCTCCTGTTAGGATAGAGCCAGTGGTGATGGGAGATTGGATTGGAGAAGTGAATAAAGGAGCTCCTGTAAATTTCAGAAATGTATTTTTTAATCCTCACGGAAATGGAACCCATACGGAGTGCGTAGGACATATCAGTAAAGAAAATTATTCCGTGAATCAATCATTGAAACAATTTTTTTTCATTGCGGAATTAGTTTCCGTATTGCCCGAAGAGAAAGCCGATGGAGATTTTGTGATTACGAAAAAAATAATTCAAAATGTGCTTGGAGATAAAACACCAGAGGCAATTGTTATTCGCACCGTTTCCAATCCTGTTTCAAAAATGAATATGCATTATTCGGATACAAATCCTGCATACTTGCACCATGAAGCAGCCGATTACATTCAATCCATCGGAATAAAACATTTGTTGATTGATATGCCCTCGGTAGATAAAGAAAAGGATGATGGAAAACTACTTGCTCATCATGCCTTTTGGCAATACCCACACAATACGCAATTAGAAAAAACAATCACAGAATTAATATATGTTCCGAATACCGTTTTTGATGGCTCCTATTTACTTAATTTGCAAATGGCAAGTTTTGAGAATGACGCTTCTCCAAGCAAACCAGTATTGTATCAACTAGTTTTATAACATGAATCCGAAAGTGAAAAACAATTTACGTTACCTTGTACAAGGTCTTTTAATATTAGCTCCTGTAGCTATTACGCTTTGGATAATTTATACTATCATTTCAAGCGTTGCATCTATTTTTCAAAATTTCGGACTCTTGTTTAATCCATATTTAGACCCATTAATTTATTTTGTTGTAACCTTATTCATTATTTATTTGGTAGGGAGATTTAGCACTTCTATTTTCTTCCGACCGCTCTTTTCCGCACTTGAACACGCTATTGTAAAAGCGCCTCTGATTAAAATTGTTTACTCATCTATAAAAGATTTTGTTTCGGCTTTTGTAGGAGGTAAAAAGAGATTTAATAAGCCCGTATTGCTCACGCTTGATAAAGCAAACGGGATTCGACAAATTGGCTTTATAACCCAAGAAGATTTATCGGAATTGAAATTAGGAACAAATGACATTGGGGTTTACATGCCATTTTCTTATGGTTTTTCAGGAAAGTTGTTGATTGTGCCAAGAGAAAATGTAAGTCCGATTGATATTTCTTCTTCCGAAGCAATGAAGTTTGTTGTTTCGGGTGGGGTTACAGACATTGATGAATAATTTGGCAGAAAAGTTGCTCTGCTCAAGCAAAAAAACTACCTTTAAATAAAAATTAGCATTATGAAAAAGATTTTTACACTATTGTTCATCGCATCAAGCATAAGTTCATTTGCACAAAAAATTAAAGTTTCTGAATCAAAAGAGAATGTTGGAAACGGAAGTAACAACGCTTTGGTTGTTACAATATTTGAAGCAAAAGAAGAAGATGTAAAAAAGGAATGGAAATCCTTAATGAAGAAATACAATGCAAAAGTGGATATGGGAAATGAGATTTTTGCAGACAATGCCAAGATTAAATCTATTGCTGATAATAATACGATTGATATTTATGCAAAGACCCAAACAAAGAAAGATGGCGAGATAGAATTAACAGTTGCTTTTGATTTGGGTGGTGCATATTTAAATTCTTCTGACCATGGTTCTCAGTTTAAGGAAGCAAAACAAATTGTTTATGACTTTGCAGCAAAGATGACAAAGGAGTCAATCGATGACCAATTGAAAGAAGCAGAAAAAATATTGAGAAAATTTAATAATCAGCAAGAAGATTTGGTGAAAGATAAAACAGGACTCGAAAAAGATATTGAAAACTACAAGGAGAAAATTAAAAAAGCAGAAGATGATATTGTGAAAAATAAAGGAGATCAGGAAAACAAAAAGAAAGAGATAGAAACTCAATCAAAAGTAGTAGAAGACATAAAGAAAAAACAAGCAGACCACTAATAATCTAAACCCTATAACATGAAAAAATTAATTACTCCATTTTTATTTCTAGCATTCTTTTTATCAAGCCAATTTGCAAAGGCAACTATTTGGAATGTTGATGTTGCAAGTTTTGCATTTACCCCAAATTCACTTCCATCGGTAATAGTTGGAGATACTGTTCGTTGGACAGAGTCAGGAGGGACACATACCACAACTTCTGTTTCAGTTCCTGGAGGAGCATCAACTTGGAGCCATAATTTTACAGGGACAGGAGACTCGTTTGACTATATTGTAGCTGTTGCGGGAAATTATTCATACAAATGTAATTTTCATGGATCAATGACAGGAGCTTTCGTTGCCTCTAATCCTGTTTCTATTTCAGAAAATTATGC
>CAYPEC010000056.1:0-7458 GCA_964409625.1 uncultured Bacteroidia bacterium
CGGATGCGCCTCCACAAATAAGCCCTCCATACATTGTCAAGCCACTAAAAGAAATCAAAGAACCAATAGGGTCAACTATAAAATCATCCCAATTTTCAAGGTTGTGGAAAATCTTTGCTCCTATTAATCCAGCAACAGCAGCAATAAAAGTCATGTTGCCAACCAATTCGTATGGATGAACAACCATGTCAACTACTATCGGTTTGTCGAGTTTGTTTTTTTTGCTTTCGTAATACCTCAAATAATATCCAATGCCTGCACCAAGCAGAGCACCTATTAAACTTCCTTGCGTAGATAAAATAAATCCTTGTGTATCTTCTAAAAATGAGGTAAAATTTTGTGCGATGTAAACTATTTTGAATCCTATCAATAAGCCAATAATAGCAGAAGTTATAAGTTCAGAGTTTGGAGCTTTGGCTCCTTTTAAAAATTTGATTGTGTAAGGAAAAACTTTTCCTTCGTTTTCTTTTCTTTTCAGTTCGAGTGTAAAAGTGTAGTTAGCAGCTAAGAATGCAAGCGCAACAAAAAAACCAAAGCTCTGCAACATTTTAAGCGCTGGAATACTCAAGCCAAACAAATCTTGAAAAGCATAATATAAATTAGGATACATAGAAAACAAAAGTAAGAACTAAAATGATAGAGAGAGAAAAAGAGTGAGGGAGTTTTAAATTTGAAATTTTAGTTAAAAAAGATTGAATTTTCTTAGGAAAATAAAAGAAAATTTATTTGTTGATTTCAGTAAAGCGAATTTTTTCATTTAACGTATCGATTTTACGTTTATACATATCTTCGTAACTAATTTCTAATGTACAATTGCTTAATATTATTTTTATTTCTTTTAGATAATTTAAGAATTCTGTATCATCTTTATTTCCTTCTATTCTCATAAGAGTTTCTGCCTTATCTTTTACTAGAGCAAAATGATTATTTGAAAAATCCAAAAATTCATATTCTAATTTTATGTTTTTTTTGAATGGTGTAAGTAATTCTCTAAAGTTATTGAATGTTTCATTTTGGCTATCCCTTATAATCATTTTTGAAATTATCATTGGTCCGAGTCCGCAATTATGTAATTGAATTTTAATTTTTGAATCGAAATTGGAAAAAATCATATCTCCATAAGGTCTTGCTAGTTCTTGAAGCGTCCACTTATTTCTGTCGTCATCAAGTTTGACTAATTTAATTGATAAGTAAGTTAGGATTATGAGATTTAATAATGAAATTATAGGATTTAGTATTCCACCAATATAGTCTCCAAACTGACCCCAATTAGCAGGATCATTAGAAAAACTACTGTTATAAAATTTTAGAAAATAAGCTCCAATTGTTATAAAAAGAGATATTATACTCGAAATCCAAAGAATAGCCAAAAGCGTCTTATCTTTCATTAATACTAATTTTAGAATATTTTAAGCGCTAGTTTCATAATGTTTTTAATTCTTCACTCCAAAATTATATAGAGTGAAAGCAAAAATATCTGCTTGCAGTTCTATGATTTTAGAAACAGGTGTTCCTGCACCGTGCCCTGCATTTGTTTCAATGCGAATCATCACTGGATTGCTTCCTGCTTGTTTTGCTTGAAGTTCAGCAGCAAACTTAAATGAGTGCGCTGGAACCACACGGTCATCATGGTCGCCAGTAGTAACCAAAGTAGCAGGATAACTCACACCTTCTTTTACATTTTGAACTGGGGAATATTTTAATAAGTATTCAAACATTTCTTTTGAATCTTCAGCAGTTCCATAATCATAAGCCCAACCTGCACCTGATGTAAATGTGTGGTAGCGCAACATATCTAAAACTCCTACAGCTGGTAATGCAACTTTCATTAAATCTGGTCGCTGAGTCATTGTAGCGCCCACAAGTAATCCACCATTTGAACCACCTCTAATTGCTAAGTAATCGCTTGAAGTATATTTTTCTTTAATTAGAAATTCAGCAGCAGCTATAAAATCATCAAACACATTTTGCTTTTTCATTTTAGTTCCTGCATCGTGCCATTTCTTTCCATACTCGCCACCTCCACGCATATTGGCTACCGCATAAACTCCACCCATCTCTAACCACACTGCATTTGCTGTGCTAAATGAAGGAGTTAAACTAATATTGAATCCACCATAACCATATAAAATAGTTGGATTTTTTCCGTTTAACTCAAGTCCTTTTTTATAAGTAATAATCATTGGAATTTTTGTTCCATCTTTTGAAGTATAAAATACCTGCTTTGATTCGTAATCATTTGAATTGAAATCAATTTTTGGAGACCAATACAGTTGAGATTTTCCTTCGTTTGGATTTAAAGTGTAAATAGAGCTTGGAGTATTATAATTGGTGAATGAATAATACAATTCTTTGTCTTCACGTTTTCCTCCAAAGCCAGAAGCTGTTCCAAGCCCAGGTAATTCAAGAGTTCTAATTAGCTTTCCTTCGTAATCATATTGCTCAACTTTAGAAATTGCATCTACCATATAATGCGCAAAAATAAATCCGCTTCCAGTACTTGGGCTAAGCACATATTCTTTTTCTGCAATTAAATTTTTCCAATTTTCCGATGAAGGATTGCTTGCATCAACTGTCATAATTTTTTGGTTAGGAGCATTTAGATTAGTAACAATAAATAATTTGCTTCCAACATTATCTAACACATAGCTATCGCTTTCATACCCTTTGATCATCGGCACAATAGGGGAGTTAGGTTTAGATAAATCTTTGATGTAAAGTTCATTCCCAGAAGTAGACTCAGAACCAGAGATAAGAAGGTATTTCCCATCTTCAGTAACAGAGCCACCTACATAACGTCTCTTTTGTTCAGCTGTTCCTCCATAAACAAGAGCATCTTCTTTTTGTTTCGTCCCTAATTTATGGTAGTATAATTTGTGTTGGTCTGTTTTAGCTGAAAGCTGGCTACCTTTTGGTTTTTCATAACTTGAATAGTAGAATCCCTCATTTCCTTTCCATGAAAGTCCACTAAATTTAACATCAAATAGTGTATCTTCCAATACTTTTTTAGTATCAACATCAATTATAATAACCTTTCTCCAATCGCTACCACCCTCTGAAATAGAGTAAGAAGCCACCTTCCCATTTTCCGAAAATTCAATATCGCCAAGCGATGTCGTTCCTTCTTTTGAAAAGGTATTGGGGTCTAAAAATACTGTTGCTTCTTCTCCCTCTTTTTGAGAATACATTACAAACTGATTTTGTAGCCCATCATTTTTGTAAAAATATTTTACTCCACCTTCCTTAAATGGAGCAGTTAATTTTTCATAGTTCCAAAGTTTTTCCAAGCGATTTTTGATACTATCCTTCAAAGAAATTTTATTCAGATAGCTAAATGTAAATTCATTTTGACGCTTAACCCAGTTTTCGGTTTCTGTGCTGCGATCATCTTCTAGCCAGCGATATGGGTCGCTGACAGTTGTTCCAAAATAGGTTGTAACTGTATCCGCTTTTTTTGTTTCTGGATAAGTTAGTTTTTCTGCTTTAGGTTTTTGCTCTGATGAACATGCAGCTAATAATGCTGCAAACGAAAGGAAAAATAATTTCTTCATAGTTGTTTTATTTATTTCTTCAAAAGTATAAAAAGTAATGAAAAATAAAATTTAATGTGGAAAACTAATTCCGTTTAAACCTAATGATAATTATTGCAAATAGAATTACCATCACAGCACCAATAACATTGTACCACAAGAAGGAAATGCTGGTGTTGAGTGCACAATATATCACAATGGCTTCGGAGATAAGGGCAGCATAAAAAGTGGCAGAACCTTTTACGCTTTTTACAAAAAAAGCAACTAAAAATATTCCGAGAATGGTTCCGTAAAAATAAGAACCGAGTTTGTTAACCGCTTCAATTAAGCTGCCGAGCTTGTTGGCAAACATAGCAACCATAATTGCGTATACGCCCCACAATACAGTTGCCATTTTAGATGCATTGAGGTAATGCGTTTCGCTTCCGTTTGTTTTTATGCTTCGCTTGTAAATATCAATAATGGTGGTAGACGCAAGCGCATTTAATTCCGATGAAGTAGAAGACATGCTGGCTGCAAATATTACTGCAATCAGCAATCCTATTAATCCGGCAGGTAGATAATTCATCACAAAATATAAAAATACATAATTGGTATCGTTTGTATTTGCTTTACTGTCGTTCTTTTCCATCAGCAGAGTAGCTTCTTTCTTCAAACTCTTTTGTTCGGCATCAATTTCTTTTAGTTGAGAAATGTTTTCATTGTTGAGTGCAACAGCAATATTTTTTTTCTCCTCATTAAGTTCGGTGTAGCGGTTTTCAAGCTTATTAAAATCAGTGGCGTAAGCGGAGGTCTTAATTTTTTCTACTTCTACTTTGTTAAAGAAAATGGGAGGTGAGTTAAAAATGAAAAACACAAACAACAAAGCACCAATAAACAAAATGGAGAACTGCATTGGGATTTTTACCAACCCATTCATCAATAATCCCATTCTGCTTTGTGAAATGGATTTTCCCGAAAGGTATCGTGCTACCTGCGATTGGTCGGTTCCGAAATAAGACAGCGAAAGAAATAAACCGCCAATCAATCCCGACCATATATTGTATTGATTGTGAATGTCGAATTTAAAATCAATAATATTCAGCTTGCCTAGCTTTCCTGCAATGTGCGTTGCTTCAGAAAAAGAAACATCAGGAGGTAATAGCTTTACAACCATAATTCCAGCTACCAGCATCCCGAAAAGGATAATTGCCATTTGTCCCATTTGTGTATAGCTCACAGCTTTTGAACCTCCCGTAACGGTATATATTACTACTATTCCGCCAATGAATAAATTGGTGAGGTAAATATTCCAACCTAAAATTGAAGACAAAATAATGCTTGGTGCATAAATAGTTAATCCTGCTGCAAGCCCTCTCTGAATAAGGAAAAGAAAAGCAGCCAGCGCACGAGTTTTTAAATCGAAACGGTTTTCTAAAAATTCATAAGCTGTATAAACTTTAAGTTTGTAATAGATAGGAAGAAACACAGTGCTAATAATTATCATTGCAATTGGCAATCCGAAATAGAATTGCACAAAACGCATCCCGTCCATATATGCCTGACCAGGTGCTGAAAGAAATGTAATAGCACTCGCCTGAGTAGCCATAATGGAAAAGCCCACCGAATACCATGGCATTTCATTATCGCCCTTTAAATAGCTTTCAATGTTTTTACTTCCCCTGCTTTTGTAAATGCCATACGCTGCAATAAATACTAGCGAAGCCAACAGCACTATCCAATCTAAAATGCTCATTTGTAATGTTCAGTTATGAGATAATAAATAACGATTTGCAAAAGCAAAAAGCCAATTACGATGAAATAAAGATTTCGTAAAGATTTTTCTTTCATGTTATTTCCCTGCATTTATCATGTTTACAAACAAACGGTAAGCTCCAGGAACACCAGCAGGTAATTCACGGAAGAAAGAAAGACCTGTATAAACAAAATTACCCTTTCCGTATTTGCAATAAATCACACTTCCTTCGGATGCCTTTTCTGTTGGGTCTTTCATGCTGATAATGGTTTCGTAATTTTTATCCCAGTCAGAGGCAAAATAAATTCCTCTTTCTTGTATCCATCCTTCAAAATCTTTATCAGTAATTTTATTGGGTGATTGGAGCAGGGGATGAGCAGGTTTTACAAATGTTACAGGTGCATCTTCTACAGTAACTCTATCGCGGGAAACTTTGAAAGGATAAGGTCCTAAGCTAAAATTAATGCTTCCTAAAAAGTTGTTGGTGTTGTATTGTACAACTAGCGTTCCTCCATTCTTCACATAATCCATCAGGTATTTCTGATATGATTTGATTTTCTCATTCGTGTTGTAAGCACGAATTCCAATTACAATTGCATCATACTTAGAAAGTGAATTCCCCGTAAAATCTTTGTCGCTAAGTTCGGTAACTTGTATGCCAAGCTGCTGAATGCATTCAGCAACATCATCTCCAGCGCCTTCTAAATAACCAATGTTTTTTACTTTGTTAGAAATATTTACAGAAACTAAATCTGCTTCGCTTTCATAAATAATGGTTTGAGCAGGAATGTGATTGTATTTAATTTCTTTTACAAATTTCGAATATTCCTTTCCATCTATTTCAGCAATAGCTTTTATGTTTGTTCTATTAAAGCTTGAAGGCGGTATAAGTTTAAATTCATAAACTGCTTCTTCGTATTTACTTAAAATCTCAAAATTTATTTTTTCAGGCGAAGATTTCCAGCCCTGTGGCAAAGCAAGTTTTAGGATTCCTTTAGCATTTTGTTTTAATGCAGTTACAAATACCTTCAACGCATTTTCTTTTGTATCAGTAATGATGTAATTTTTTTCTGATAAGCGAATACTCACAGGCGGAACAATGGCAAAAGGTCTGTATCGTTCACCATCAACAGGGTCTGTCCATTTGTATTTTACAGGTAAATCGATATTAAAAGCAGTGCCATTTATTTTCAACGAAAGTTTGATAAAGCAACTTGCTTTGTTTTGCGGAACACCAATCTTTTCTTGGTCGTTTACATTATAAATTCCATGAACAGTTGGCTCGTTTAACCAATATGGATTGGTGTATTCTGCATTTGCAGGTATTACAACTTCTTTATCAAATGTATTTAAAACATTGCTTTGGATAGTTTTGTTTGTGGTACTATCAACTCCAAAAGGAAATGAAATTTTATCTAAAGAAACTGCAACATTATTTCTGCAAATAAAATTGAGTGTAGTTTTAATTTTACTTTCAGGTGAGCTGTAATACTCTGATGAAAGAGCTTCTGCATAAATTCCTGCACAGGCAAAAATCAATTCCTGTATTTCTTTTTTCTTTTGATTTTTCCAAAATGCATCAGAGATTTTATCCAACTCACTATAAGCAGTAATTAATCTTTCAATAGTTTTTTGTGAATTTTCAGGATTAAATTCTAACGCTGCAAAGTCAATATTCTCGTTATATATTTTACTTGTTCCGTAAGAAGAAAAGCGAGCGTTAATGTTTTCTAAAATATCAGTCTTTACCGAATCGCCTTTTAATCGTTGGAAATATTCCCATTGCTGACCTCTTGTTTTAGTGCTTCCAAATCCTTGGCTCTTGTGCATGGTTCGGCTATCAGCAGAAATTTCTCCATACGATTTTCCAAGCGTTGAATTAAAAACTCCAACATCTAATTTTAGAAACTTTGATACATCAGTTGTTTTTGGGTCTCTCACAAAGGCATTCCAGAAAAGTCTTTTTGCTTTCCAAACAGAAACAAATTTTAATTGCTCAGGAAACTTTGTTGGGTCGGCAGCAGCAGCATAAGCTTCTTCAGCAAGTAGTGCAGATGCTGTGTGATGTCCATGTCCTCCATCACCATTGGTTGGAAAACGGCAAATAATAATATCTGGTTTAGTTTTACGAATTGCCCATACCACATCAGCCAGTATCTTTTCTTTATCCCAAATCTTCATTGTCTCTTCAGG
>CAYPEC010000057.1:0-1204 GCA_964409625.1 uncultured Bacteroidia bacterium
GTTCCACCAAATGGCAATTGATGGCGCCTTTTTACGCTTCTCAGAATGGTATCAATAGCATCAACTGTATGAGAAGCAACCATGCTTGCTTCATCAATTACAAGCAATTCAAGATTGCGAAGAAGGTTTAGTTTTTCCCTCTTGTATCGTATTTGAGATAATAAAGAATGTGTATTAATTGAATTTTCATTCTTTTCTTTTGAAGGAACGAAAGGAGCAAATGGTAGTTGAAATAAAGAATGAAGTGTAACCCCTCCAGCATTAATAGCAGCAACTCCAGTAGGTGCAGCCACAATCATTTTTTTAAAAGTATTTTGTTTGAGATATTTTAGAAAAGTTGTCTTTCCTGTTCCTGCTTTACCGGTAAGAAATATATTTAGGTTCGTTTCTGTTATAAAACGATAAGCAATATCAAATGCTTCAGTATGCTTTATTTCCATCTATCTATAAAGTAAAACGAAGATAAAAAAGAATTTTATTGAAAATCTAGTGAGATGCTGAAATAAATTCAGTATGACTTCCATTACAACAAGAAACTACTATCTAATTTCTTAATTACAAAATCTCCAGATTAAAAATACTCTTTCATCCGTTCAAAAAAGTTTTTGTCTTTTTTAGATGGATGAGGTTTGAAATTTTCGGCATCGCGAAGTTTTTCAAGAATTTTTTTCTCTTCAGAAGATAAGTTTTGGGGAGTCCACATATTGATGCTCACAAGTAAATCTCCTTTGTGATAACTATTCACATCTGGCAATCCCTTACCTTTTAATCTTAAAACTTTTCCGCTTTGAGTTCCTGCTTCAATTTTAATTTTTGCTTTTCCATCAAGCGTTGGTATTTCAGCTGAACTGCCTAAAGCTGCTTCAGCAATATTTATATAATGTTCGTAAAAAAGATTTACGCCATCTCTCTTTAAAGTTTCATGTTCAATTTCTTCAATCGCTACAATTAAATCTCCCGGAACTCCACCTCTTGCAGCTGCATTCCCTTTTCCACTTACCGAAAGTTGCATACCCTCGCCTACTCCTGCTGGAATATTAATACTGATGGTTTCTTCTGCTCGAGTAATTCCATCGCCATAACAAGATTTACATTTGTTTGTTATTGTTTGACCTTCGCCACCGCAAGCAGGACAAACTGAGGCTGTTTGCATTTGTCCTAGAAAAGTACTTGTAACTCGAGTTACTTGTCCACTTCCTCTACA
>CAYPEC010000057.1:1304-7392 GCA_964409625.1 uncultured Bacteroidia bacterium
AAAACATCATACGCTTCAGCAGCTTCTTTAAATTTTTCTTCTGATGCTTTATCTCCTGGGTTTTTATCAGGATGATATTTAATAGCCATCTTACGATATGCTTTTTTTATTTCATCTGCACTCGCGCCTTTTGCAACTTCTAATATTTCGTAATAATCTCTTTTTGCCATTTTAATCTGTAATCTGCAATTAATAAATTAATTCCCTACAATCACTTTCGCAAATCGTAAAACCTTTCCGTTATAGTAATAACCCTTTTCAACTTCCTCAATTACTTTTCCTTTCATATCCTCTGAATCAACCGGAATATTTGTAATAGCTTCGTGCAAATCAGTATTAAACTCTTGTCCAACACATACAATTGGCTCTAATCCTTTTTGAATTAGAGAAGTGTGCATTTTGTTATAAATAAGTTGAATCCCTTCTTTTACAGCATTTATATCTTCTGAATTTTGATTTGCTTTTATGGCTCTTTCAAAATCATCAATCACAGGTAGAATAACTTTTACTAAATCTTCTCCTGCAAATTTCAAAAGGTCTATTCTTTCTTTTGTGGAACGCTTTTTAAAATTTTCAAAATCAGAATACAAACGCAAAAATTTATCATTTGCTTCATTAAATTTTGCTTGAAGTTCTGCAATTTGTTTTTGTTCTTCTGTTTGCTCAACTTCATTTTCTTTCAGCTCCTCATTTTTAATATCCTCACTCTTATCATTCATTTTTTCTTTCTTTTTTCGATTAAAATATTTCATCTCGCTTTAGTCAAATTATCTGCCAATAGGCAGAAAACGACATCTTGTCACAAATAAAAATGGCAGAAGAATTTAGCTCCTGCCATCATGCTTGTAATTGTTATCGTTTATTTCTTTAAATACTTTTCTAATTCCATTTCAAGTCCTTGCCCTCTTAATGCTCTTGCTAATATAATTCCATTTCCATCAATAAGCCAATTGGCAGGAATTGATTGTACTTGATATATTGCACCGGCATCTGATTGCCACCATTTCAAATCACTTACATGAGATTTCCAAGTTAAATTATCTTTTGCTATTGCTGCTACCCATGCTTCCTTATTTTTATCTAAAGAAACACTGTATATTTCAAATCCTTTCCCATTCTTAAATTTCATTTTATTGTATTTGTTGTATGCAGCTGCTACAGCAGGATTTTCTCTTCTACATGGGCCACACCATGATGCCCAAAAATCTATCAAAACTAATTTTCCTTTTAAAGAAGAAAGTGCAATTTCTTTTCCTTCCGGATTTAGAAATTTAAGTTCTGGTGCTTTGTTTCCGATTTCTATCCCCTCTGTTGCACCCCCTTTAGTACTCGAAGAAATAAATCCCCAAGCTAAAAAAGCGACTGAAACAGTTACAAGTAATACGTTTATTTTTTTCATGTGATTTTGTTTTATGCCTTTCTTACAATTTGTGCGCCAATATTATTTAAACGAGTGTCTATGTTCTGATAACCTCTATCAATTTGATTAATATTAAAAATCGTACTCTTTCCTTCAGCTGAAAGTGCAGCAATTAATAAGGATACTCCAGCACGAATATCAGGTGATGCCATTGATATTCCTCTTAACTTTTGTTTTCTTCCTAAACCTATTATTGTTGCTCGATGTGGATCGCAAAGAATTATTTGAGCTCCCATATCAATTAGTTTATCTACAAAGAACAAACGACTCTCAAACATTTTTTGATGAATCAATACCGAACCTCTTGCTTGCGTTGCAACAACTAGTGCAATACTAATTAAATCGGGTGTAAAACCTGGCCAAACAGCATCTGAAATAGTAAGGATAGAGCCATCAATAAAAGTATCTATTTCATACACTTCTTGTTCTGGAATAAACAAATCGTCTCCTCTTCTTTCTATCTTAATTCCTAATCTTTCAAAGGTGCGAGGAATTACTCCTAAATTTTCATACGAAACATTTTTAATCGTAATTTCAGATTGAGTCATTGCCGCTAAGCCAATGAAACTACCTATCTCAATCATATCTGGAAGTAATCGGTGTGTTGTTCCACCTAAATACTTAACTCCCTCAATGGTCAATAAATTTGAACCAACGCCAGAAATTTTTGCGCCCATTCTATTCAGCATTTTACATAGTTGCTGGATATATGGTTCGCATGCCGCATTGTAAATTGTGGTTGTCCCTTCTGCCATTACAGCTGCCATCACAATATTAGCAGTTCCCGTAACGGATGCCTCATCAAGCAACATAGAAGCACCTTTTAATGGTTTGCCCTCTACTCTGTAAAATTCATTTTTGCTATCGTAATTAAATTTTGCTCCTAAATTTTGAAATCCAATGAAGTGAGTATCTAATCGTCTTCTTCCAATTTTATCTCCACCTGGTTTTGGAACATACCCTTTTCCATATCGAGCCAGTAGCGGACCAATTATCATTACAGAGCCCCTTAATCCTCCACCTTTTTGTTTAAACTTATCTGAATTGATATAATCTACATCAACATTATCTGCCTGAAAAGTAAATTCTTCATGTCCCGTTTTTTCAACTTTTACGCCTAAATCTCTTAATAAATCAATCAGTTTATTTACATCTATAATATCCGGAATGTTTCCGATAGTAACCTTTTCAGGTGTAAGCAAAACTGCTGAAATAACTTGAAGAGCTTCGTTTTTTGCACCTTGAGGAGTAATTTCTCCTTTTAATTTTACACCTCCATTTATCTCGAACACGCTCATAAACTTTATCTTTTAATTATGTCTTTTAAAATTTCTTCCATGCCCATGATTCTTGCCGTGATTGCTCTTTGGATTATTATTTGTCTTTGGGCGATTGATTTTTGTTCTTGACAAAATACTTTGTGTTGATACTAATTGTTTTGATTTATCTAATTTTAATTCCCCATCCGAAAGTTCTTCCAATTGGTTTAAAATTACATCATCTGTAACCGAATCTCTATTCCAAATTAAATACGATTGTTTAAGGTTGTTTGCAATCAGTTCAATTAAAAATTCTTTTTCTTCTCCGGCTTCAATGTCTTTTGCTTTCTTAATGATGTCTTCCATTATTTTTCCATAATGGCGATATCTCATTTTTGAAAGTGGATATTTTACTCGCTCTGGTTTTGATTCAAATGTCTCAGGAGTAGGCAATGGATATGGAGAATCTACCTCTAACTTAAACTTTGACATGATAAAAAGATGATCCCAAAGTTTATGTTTAAAATCTACAACATCTCGTAAATGAGGGTTCAACTGACCCATAACCTGAATAATTCCTTTTGCCACCAGATTACGCTCTTCACGGTCTTTTACAGTCATTGCAAAGTCAATCATGCGCTGAATATTTCTTCCGTGTTCAGGTAATATCAAATGACTTAACTGAGTGTTATAATCCATACTTGGCGGCTCTACTACTTTCGGTTTATCTTGTTTTTTCAAGGGAATATTATTTTGTGATGTACATTACTTCTTTAATGGCTTTTATCGTTTTTTCTAAATTTGGCAAAGCGTGTTCTATTAATGTTGGAGCGTAAGGCAAAGGGACATCGGCATTTACAATTCTCTTTATCGGAGCATCTAAATAATCAAACGCTTCTTGCTGAACTTTATATGTAATATCTGTTGAAATACTTGCCAAAGGCCAAGCTTCTTCAACTATTACAAGGCGATTAGTTTTCTTTACCGAATTAATAATAGTTGCGTAGTCAATCGGGCGAACAGTTCTTAAATCAATCACCTCTGCGCTAATTCCTTCTTTTTCTAATTCCATGGCAGCAGCCATTGCCACTTTAAATATCTTTCCGAATGAAACTATAGTAACATCCTTACCTTCTTTTCTAACATAGGCTACACCAATCGGAATAAGGTATTCACCTTCTGGAACTTCCCCTTTATCACCATACATTACTTCACTTTCCATAAAAATAACAGGGTCGTTATCGCGTATAGCAGACTTTAACAAGCCCTTTGCATCAGCAGGATTTGAGGGCACCACAACTTTTAATCCTGGGCAGTTTGCATACCAGTTTTCAAATGCTTGTGAGTGTTGTGCGCCAAGCATACCCGCACTTCCTGTTGGGCCTCTAAATACAATTGGTATATTAAATTGTCCTCCACTCATGCTGTACATTTTAGCAGCAGAGTTTATTACTTGGTCAATTGCAACCAGCGAAAAATTAAACGTCATGAATTCGATAATTGGACGCAAGCCATTCATAGCTGCTCCTACTCCAATACCTGCAAAACCAAGCTCAGCAATAGGTGTATCAATCACTCGTTTTTCGCCAAACTCAGCAAGCATACCCTTGCTTACCTTGTATGCTCCGTTATATTCTGCAACTTCCTCACCCATCAAAAATATCTTTTCATCTCTGCGCATTTCTTCGCTCATTGCTTCACGAAGTGCTTCTCTAAATTCAATTACTCTCATGGTTATCTTTTATTATAATCGAGCAAAAATAAGACTTTTTAGGTTTATTACACGAGATTCTTAAAATATCTTTACATGAGTTTTTGGATAGGAAGCTTATTTGTATAATTTTGCGAACCCTTTTACGATTTTGATTGTTTAACTTATAAAATTAGTCAAGAATGAAGATATTAGTTTGTATCAATCAGGTGCCTGATACCACTACCAAAATTCAGTTTGCAGATAACAAAGCACTCAACACAACTGGTGTGCAGTTTATCATCAATCCTTACGATGAAATTGCGTTGACCCGTGCATTAGAAATTAAAGAAGCTGTAGGTGGAACTGTAACTGTAATTAATGTAGGTGGAGCAAATACAGAAGCAAATATTCGTAAGGCATTAGCCATTGGTGCTGATGATGCTATTCGTATAAATGCTGAGCCAACAGATGCTATGTTTGTGGCTAAACAAATTGCAGAAGTAGCAAAGAAAAACGGATACGATTTTATTTTAACGGGTAGAGAATCGATTGATTATAATGGAGCACAGGTTGGAGGAATGATTGCTGAATTACTTGATATGCCTTCGGTTTCAGTTGCTACCAAATTAGATATTAACGGAACCGCAGCAACATTGGAAAGAGAAATTGATGGAGGAAAAGAAGTTATAGCTACTTCTCTGCCTTTTGTTGCAACCGCACAAAAAGGAATGGCAGAGCCCCGCATACCAAACATGAGAGGTATTATGACGGCTCGTACTAAACCTTTGCAAGTATTAGAGCCAGTTGGAGATATGAAAGCGTCAAACTCAGTTTACTTTGAATTACCTCCTGCTAAATCTGTTTGTAAATTGGTAGATAAAGACAATGTTGGCGAATTAGTTAGTTTATTACATAACGAAGCAAAAGCGATATAATATGAGCGTATTAGTTTTCACAGAAAATTGGGACGGAAAGTTTAAGAAATCAACTTATGAAGCCGTTTCGTATGCAAATGAAATTGCAAAAAAATTAGGATTAACAACCACAGCTATTTCTATCGGAAATGTAAGTGATGACGATTTAAAATCACTTGGGAAATACGGTGCAAGCAAAGTATTAAGCGTTAAAAATGATAAGTTAAATTCCTTATCTGCTCAAGCTTATACCTCTGCAATTGCTGAAGGCGCACAAAAAGAAAATGCAAGTGTTGTTGTAATTTCAAATACATATACAGGCAAATCAATTGCTTCACGTATTGCTGTAAGATTGCAAGCAGGATTAGTTTCAGGAGCAGTAGCATTGCCATCAAACACGTCTCCTTTCACAGTTCGGAAAAAATGTTTTTCTGGAAAAGGAATTACAGATGTTGTAATCTCAACTGATAAAAAAGTAATTGCACTTACTCCAAATTCATACATACTAAATACTACTGATAGCGTTGCAAATATTGAAATATTTGCTCCAACTATAAAAGATACCGACTTTAAAGCAACCGCAACTGAAGTAAAAAAGACATCAGGTAAAGTTGTGTTGACAGAAGCAGAAATAGTTGTTTCAGCAGGAAGAGGATTGAAAGGACCAGAAAATTGGGGGATGATAGAACAATTAGCAGAACTATTAGGAGCAGCAACTGCCTGCTCAAAACCCGTTTCTGACATAGGTTGGAGGCCTCATCACGAACACGTTGGGCAAACAGGAATTACTATCGGGCCAAAC
>CAYPEC010000058.1:0-7308 GCA_964409625.1 uncultured Bacteroidia bacterium
ATAGTGCATTGATAAACGCCCGGAATGCAATGGCTCAAATCTGCACTTAATCTATCTACCGCATTGCTCGATTTTAAATGCTCAACCACCTGACCAAGCATATTGCTTATGTATATTTCTACACTTGTATTGGCTTCTTGCTTTGGCAAATTCCATTCAAAAATGACGAGTGTATTCGCTGGGTTGGGCATGAGCTTAAAACTCACCTCTTCGTTTTTAGGTGTTAGCTCGGGCACAGCTACAATATTACTACAACTATCTGGGTAATAACAATACAAACTATCGCAACCCAAACAATCCATTTTTACTAGCCATCCATTTTGGTTTAAATCATTGGTATAGCCCCCTACTATAAAACCCCCATCGGGCGTAGTTTTAAGATCGTAAAATTGTGAGTTATCCCAAACGGATGGAGTATAATAATCACACCGCTCCCAAATAACATTACCAGTGGCATCTGTTTTTAATATCCATCCATGAACATAGCTACTGGTGGTGCAGCTTGCTGTTGAGCCAACAGCCACAATACTTCCATCTTCAAGTTCGATAACAGATTCTAAAAAATCATTTCTCGCCCCTCCATAATTTTTTTGCCAGATTAGATTGCCATTGGAATCTGTACGAATAATAATCCCATCATAAGTATAAGGCGACAAACTTATTACCTGCAAACCACAAAAAATAAAATCTCCATTTTTTGCCACACAAAGTCCGTTGGATATACTAATACCTTCTTTATAAGTCCCGCCATATGTATTATACCATTCTATATTGAGAACACTATCTGTTTTTACTAACAAAAAATCATAGTCTCCATTTCCGATAGCATCTGTTGCTCCAAAAATCATAAAGCCCTTATCGGGTGTTTCTATTATATCCCCTGCTGTTTCCTTACTTCCAAAATCTATCGTTTTTTCTGCAAGTTTATTTCCCAATGTATCTGTTTTAACTAAGTAAATATCTGATGAAGTTGACATATTTAACTTTGTATAACCCACCATTAAGTATTCTTTTTTTGTTGTTTTTATCACTTCAAAAGCCACCTCAAAATCTGGGGTTGAAGTTGTGGCGCAAGTCCCTTTTTGTTTTCCATAGTGTTTTAAAAATAGAGTATCTCCTGTTGTTGCATCTATTTTTGTAAGCATAAAATCACGGTTGCATCGAAGCGTAGAATCAGTTGAGCTTGTATGCTCCATATAAAATCCGGTAGCAACATAGTAGTTATTATCCTGTATTATTGAACTTACGGAAGCTTCATCTTGCCCCTTTAATTTTATATTGGTACTCCATATATTGTTCCCGCCAGAATCGTTCTTATCAATTAATATATACCAACTGCCTGTGCCAACAAGGGTTTTGACCCCTGCTGCAACATAAAAAGAATCTTTAGCAAGAATGCTCCAATAGGCATCGCCATCATCATAATCATATTGTTTATTAAAATAAGCTGATGACTGCCCACATAAAAGCAGATGAGCTAAAAACAAAAATAATATTATTGACTTTTTTAAAAACATGATTAAAAAAGGGGAGCAGAAAATTCTACTCCCCTTTCAAATTTAATTATCAATTTATTTTGTTACAATCAATTTTTGTGTACTTGTTTTATTGCCGTTAACCAGCATGGTGCATTGATAAACGCCCGGAATGCAATGGCTCAAATCCGCACTTAATCTATCTACCGCATTACTCGATTTTAAACGCTCAACTACCTGACCAAGCATATTGCTTATGTATATTTCTAAGCTTTTATTTGCTTCTTGCTTTGGCAAATTCCATTCAAAAATGACAAGTGTATTTGCTGGGTTTGGCATTAGCTTAAAACTCACCTCTTCGTTTTTAGGTGTTAGCTCGGGCACAGCTACAATATTACTACAACTATCTGGATAATAACAATACAAACTATCGCAACCCAAACAATCCATTTTTACTAGCCAGATATTTTGCTTGGTTAACGAATCCTGCGCAAAGCCACCAACTACAAAACCTCCATTACTTAGTGGTTTTACATCATAGAATTGCGATAAATCATAATTGCCTACTGGAGACACATAATAATCGCATCGCTCCCATATAACATTGCCATTAGCATCCATTTTTAATATCCAACCATGAAAATAATTGCTTGTTGTGCAGCTTGCTGTTGAGCCAACAGCCACAATGCTTCCATCTTCAAGCTCGATGATAGATTCTAATTGGTCTCCCCTTGCTCCTCCATAATTTTTTTGCCATAATAAATTCCCATTTGAATCTGTACGAATTATAATGGCATCGTATTGATAGGGTGATTTACTTATTACCTGCGAACCACAAAATAAAAAACCTCCATCCCTTGTGTGGTAGAGCGAACTACCAGAACCAACGTAATCATTGTATAAGCCACCATACGTTTTTTCCCAAAGTAAATTACCCGCACTATCAAGCTTTACAAAATAAATATCTGCTTCCCCTGCTCCAACACTTTTGGTCATACCTACACCATAAATATTTTCAATAGTATCAATATACATCGCTCCAATAGCATCTGAGTTAGTCCCCCCAAACTTTTTTGCCCATAATTTATTTCCTAAAGAATCTATTTTTACTATATATGCCTGAGATGATATTGAAAGCGATGGCTTTGTATAGCCTGCAATTAAAAAATTTCCTTCTTTTGTTTGGGATAATCCAAGTCCTATCTCATAATCTGGTTGTGAGGCAGTACCAATCGTTTCTCCATAATTTTTCTGCCATAAAACATTTCCATCTCTATCACTTTTAATTAATGTCAAATCTCTATTAGTAAATATCTGTTGAATGCTGTCAACATCTGTTAACGTACCTCCCATAATATATCTTCTATCGGAGGTTTCTAGTATCTTTTCAATCCCGGCATTTTTATACAAGTATATTGAGTCTTTCTCGTTTATCTTATCCCCGTTTAAATCAGTTTTTAAAAAATAATATCCGGAAAGCCCACTAGTGTTAAAGTCAATTGATAATCCAACGCATACAATATTGGAATCAGAATCAACAATAAAATTTGAAATCAAATCATTTTTATTGAAATTATCATAGGTTTTATTAAAATAATTTTGTTGCCCACATAAAAAAAACGAAGGGAAACAAGACAAAAAAAAGAAATTTAGTTTACGTAACATCTTAAGTTCAAAAAACAAAGGGGCTTCCGCCCCCTTGTTTTTGGTTTGTTTATTTTGTTATTACTAATTTTTCTGTGGTTTGTAATTTACCATTGTAAAACAAATTACACAAGTAAATTCCATTTTGTATTTCTTTTAAATCAAGCATTTTACTTATGTTTCCCGTTTCTGTTACCAGCATCTTTTGTATAGTTCTGCCTGTTAAATCGGTAATCGTTAACATAGCATCACTTGTATTATCGGGTACAACTATATTTATTGTTACATCCATATTGGCTGGGTTTGGTGCAATCTTAAACGAAGAAACAGAAGAAATGTTGTTCCCTTGTATCATTTTATGATACGCATTGTCATTTATTTGTTCAGGTCTGCGTTCAAATTGTTGTTCTCCAGCTCCTACAAGCATTGCCTGTGCAGGCATAGCAGATGCGTGTAGCTCAGCAGCTACTTGCTCCACCTCTTGCCTTTGGCTGCTGCTCATATCAGCAAAATCTCTGTTGTTTCGATACAAATCAAGCTCTATGCTGCGCACGCGATGAAAATCAATATTGTCTTGGTTATCTGTAGGCACAAGAGCTAAAGCATCTTCGGCTTTATCGAACTCCAAATAATTGAGGTAAGTAGCCGCAAGCATTTTAGCAGCATCTACCGTGTTCCATTTCTGCACTTCCTCTATTGCTTTTTGTTCATTACCTGCATTGAGCCAAAAACGCACCAGTGCATTTCGCATTAGGTCTCTTTTGATAGGGGGCGCTCCTTCGGTAAAACAATCGGGTGCCATACAAAGTATTCCTGGCGCACAGTCAAATTGCTGAATAGAACTTATACATCCGTCAAGAGTTACAATAGGCGATGTACAAGTAGCTAAAGCAAATGCAGGGTTAGTATTTGTTTTTTGGTAGTAAGTAAATGGAATCCCTGAAGCAATATGATTTTTATTGCTGCTACAATTACCAATATTGAAAAGGTTATCAGCTTGTATGTCGTTACTGCCACAACCTGATCCCATATCATTAATGGTACCTGTGCCTGCTATATTTACTCTTAAACCATAACTATTTCCTGCTGCATTGGTATTGGTAAGCTCATTGCAAGCAAGCAAAAGCGCATTGTTATTACCTTCGGTTTGAGCAGCATAGCTAAGCCCTGTTATTTTGTTTTCGCGCACTTCTGCTCCTGTGGCAGATGCATCACGCACTATTATTCCCCAGCTGTTATTATCGGTTCCGCTAAGGTTGTTGTTATGTATAGTAAAGCCCTTTGCATTTAATGTGTAAATACCATAAGTATCTATTACTCCTGTTTTATTAGGCACCGCAAATGAGTTGTTGTCAATTTCACCAAAATTAGCACTCGCAACTGTAATAGATTGTTGCACATTCATAAATTGAGATTGATGTACATTTATTTGTCCTGTAATTACATCTAATCCATAGTGGTCAATACCTCTGGTAAGGTTTTTAAAAATATTGCCTACACCAGGTGCGGTAGTAAACGGGTCAACATTCAAGGTGTATTTTGCATTTTCGCCTAAAATAGCAGTCGCTCTTTTATCCTCAGCAAACGCAAGGTTTCCGGTAAAAGTATTAGAGTTAATATTTGCTACTTTTCGGTTTTTTATTCTCACAAATACTTGTGAGCCACCACCTGCATAAGTAGCAGCATCAAGCAATGGAGCATTGCATAAAAATTCGCAACGAGAAATTCTGTTGGTTCCATTAACAATAGGAGGAAGAATAAGTTTAATGCCTCCTGTTGTTTCTAAAGGAATTCCTTTCGTGAGTTTGCCATCAATATTAATGCTTATCCCATTATTGTAAAAGCGAGATAAAACAGCATCAAGTTGCGCCTCATTTTTTACTAAAACTCCTGTGTAAGCATCTTGTATGGTAGCATCATCCAAATTTAATTTTCCGGGTGTAGTTGTTCCTAATACTTGTATTCCACCCCACATACTACCACATGTAGTAAGCCCTCTCAAGACAGATTGAAAATTTATGTTTAACGTAGCTCCTTCATTCACAATAATTCCGCAATTAGCTAAATTACTTGCAGTAGCCGAGTTGAACTGAAGTTTTTTGTTGCTAATGGTATAATTTACTCCAGCAGCAATGGTAACAAATCCACGCACTTTAATTATTCCATCTCCATTCAAATCGTTCAACGCAGTTGATGTACTTGTTACATTAACTCCATTTGCATAATCGTAATTTACAACTGTGCCACCAACATTTGCGGCAAATACAGTAGTGTTTCCGCAAGCATCTTTAACAGTACAATTATAAGTTCCCGGAGCAAGGTTAGCAATGGCTGCTGTTGTTTGAACTGGGCTTGTATTCCATGAATAAGTATAAGGAGCTGTTCCACCCGCTACTCCTGAAACCGAAGCTGTGCCATCATCTCTTCCACAAGTTGTTCCTGTAGTTGAAACAGATGCGGTTAGTGGGGTTGAAGGCACTAATGTAATCTCAGCGCAATCTTGAAGTGTGCAGTTTACAGGGGGACTTATTACAAGAGTTCCGCTGCATGTGTTTATGTTTACATTGTTTTTAAATGAATAGTCAAGTGGAAATTCCGAAGCATTACTATAGGCATGACCATCCAAGACTAAAATATCCAACTTATAGGTGCCAAGCGGAATAGCATTGTTGTTAATATCTATATTGTTAATATCGATGGTGTAATTTTGAGTAGCACTAAATGTACCCGGTTGCTCTCCAAGATAAGAAATTCTTTGGAATGTTACAGTATTTAAAGAATAACTGATACTTGTAATTGGGTCTCTTAAAATAAATTGCCACCTCATTGACATTGATGTACTGTAATCATGGTCTCCGTTAAATGCTATCGGGATTTTCACATCCGCAAAACCTGCACTACAAATGCTATAGCTAGAGGGTTGCGTTGTTGCATACAAATAATTGTAATACGCTTTCTTTTGTGCTAAAACTGTAAAGCCAAGCAGCGAAAAGAAAAGAGCGATAAATTTAATTTTGTTTTTCATTGTTTTGAGTTTTGAAGTTAAGAAAATAGGTTAATTGTATTTGCAATAATATGAAATATTTTTACAAATAGAACATATATGTTCATTTTTTATCGATGAACCTTTACGTGTATTGCATGAATGCAAAATGTAAAGCATACTGTTTTTTTAAAACTGCTCGGAAAGCAGATAAAAAAAATACGTAAAAAAAGGGGCTTTACTCAGCTTGAATTAGCTGTTAAAATTGATAATCATGCCGAACAAATAGGAAGAATTGAAAGAGGAGAACACAATGTTTCATCTTGCACACTCTACTTAATTGCAAAAGGATTAGAGGTTTCAATAAAAGAATTATTTGATTTCGAAATCCCCCTAACTTAAAAATTCTATTTTCCCTCTTGCGCGGCAATAGCAGCCAACCCTTGTTTTGCTAATTCATAATTTGGATTTAACTGCAAACAATTATTCCAAGCTTGTTTTGCCTCATCGTAATTTTTTGAAGTATAAAGTGCGCCTCCAAGATGATACCAATAATCAGGTGTTTTGGGTTGATATTGAACAGATTTTCTCAAACATGAAATAGCATCTTCCACTTTTCCTACCTTACCAAATTCCATAGCTTGAGAATAAAAAGCAAATGCTAAAGATTTATCATATTGAATAAAAGCAAGATTTTGCGGAGATAATTTCCTTGCGATAGATAAATAATATTCCATTCTTATTGGATCACGTAAATGAAAATATGCAACTCCATAATTCAAATACCCTTGTAAATAATTAGAATGCATTGCAACTGCTTTATCCAAATATGTTAAAGCAGAATCTGCCAAATGCTTTTTAACCTCAAAATTATTTTGAACCCCAGCCATATCTAACAATGCTTGAGCTGCATTTCCATTTATCAATACACTATTTGGAGAATGTTGCACATCTTCTAAAAATAATGTTTGATTGTTTTTCCAATCTGCATTTCGTGAAATTGTTTTAAAAGAAGAGAAGAGTATTATCAAAGAAAATAAAGCAATTGCAACATTTTTATTTTTCCGAAATATTGCATCTATAAAAATCCCAAAAACAATAGCAACGGCAAGAGATGAATGATATACTAAGCGCTCACCCATTGTAGCTCCTATATCAACCAAAAAATTTGAAATAAGAAAAAGTGGCAATAGAAAAAATGCAAAT